>JBFMEI010000350.1:0-2716 GCA_040753295.1 Thermodesulfobacteriota bacterium
TCTCGAGTGAGAGGCAGTTGCTGAGATCACGAGGTTTGTCCGAATATTGGATCATGTCATGATATGGCGGATGGTACCAGACCATGTCGAACTGTTTTTCTGGCAGCGGATCGGACATCAGGTCCCAGCCGGATTTGAGGTCTCTTCCCTCGTAATCGATCGACCGACGCAGGTATTGGTTGATCCCAACAACCACATCCCGAACCGTGCCGGAGCCTTCGGCCGGATCGAAAACGCTTCGGCAGTTGAACCGCAGGATGAGATCTTTGACCAGGTGACCGGAACAATTGCCCCTATATCTGGAATCACCCCAGGGACCTCGGTCCGGGTAGGAAACCACGCTGCAAAGATTCTTGTTTTCTTCATAGAGCCCGTAGAATCCGTTCCCGAACGATTCGAGCTTTTGTTCGAGGTTCGGGCTCCGGGACATCTCGGAAAGCCTGGCTCTGACCGTATGCTGGGGGATTTCAGGCCGAAATTCGGCTACCTGGAGATGAATTTCATGGATATGGCATGGACCAATTCCGGTCACAATTTCCAGGATCAGGGTCTTGATTGCAGCTTTGATTTCAACCACCACCAAGTTTCAGCTTTATACAGAAACAGCTTGTTCATCCGGATCAGGTTTGTCGTTTTTTAAGAGCTGTTTATCGCGCCAAGCTTCGTACAACATATCTTCGAACCCTGCCGGTGGTTCGGCCGATGGTTTTTCATCAGAAACATCTTCGATGAACACTTCCTCTATCTCTTCCGGGCTATCAGCCAGTACCGCTTGCTTTTCCATTTTCAGTTCACCTCGCTCCGTGCTTTTTAATTGGCACGGAGCAGGTTTTTAGATAAATTCAGCATGCGGCATGTTTCGAATAGTTAAGCATCTCAAGGCAAATAATAGGGAAGACAAATGCCGAAATTGAACCAGCACACACTCGTTGACCTCCAAGGCCATATCGAACGAATCACCTATATCAACGATGAAAACGGCTATACCGTTGCAAAAGTGAAGATCTATGGCAGGCAGGGCCTTGTGACTGTGGTGGGTAACCTGATAACTCCCATGGCCGGCGAGGTCATCAAAATGCGAGGCGAATGGGCCAACCACCCGAAATACGGCGAGCAGTTCAAGATCGTGCATTACAAGACCGCAGTGCCGGCTTCGGTGTATGGGATTCAAAAATACCTGGGTTCGGGTCTGATCAAGGGCATCGGGCCGGTGATGGCCAACCGGATCGTAAAAAAGTTCGATAAGGAAACGCTGGATATTATTGAAAACGATATTGAAAAGCTTGCGAAAGTCGATGGCATCGGTAAAAAACGTATCGCGATGATCAAGAAGGCCTGGGAGGACCAGAAAGAGATCCGCGAAGTGATGATTTTTCTTCAGACCTACGGGGTCAGTTCGGGTTATGCGACGAAGATTTTCAAGCACTACGGCAACAAGTCGATCGAGGTGGTCAAGGAAAATCCGTATCGTCTGGCGACAGATATATTCGGGATCGGGTTTATCACCGCGGATCGGATCGCGGAAAAATTGGGCTTTGAAAAGAATTCGACGCTCAGGGCCGAAGCCGGAATCCTCTTCGTCCTGAATCAACTGGCCGATGAGGGCCATGTCTATTTTCCGTATGAACCGCTGATTGAGAAATGCCAGGAAGTTTTAGGTGTCGAGCGCGATGTCATTATTTCTGCGGTTGCAGCAATCGAAGCGGACAATCGGATCGTCATTGAAGATCTGAACGAGAAAATCGAGGAATTCAGGGGAAACAGGAAAGCTGTCTATCTGACACAATTTCATCTTTGTGAAACGAGTATCGCAGCGCGGCTTAAAACCCTGCTGCAGGCTCATAAATCCATCCGGAAGATCGATTCGGCCAAAGCGATCGAATGGGTTGAAAAGAGGCTGGACATCACCCTGGCGGCAAACCAGGTGGAAGCTGTGCGATGCGCACTTGAGAATAAAGTCATGGTCATTACCGGAGGCCCCGGTACGGGTAAGACGACTATCATTAGGGGGATTTTAAAGATTTTTTCGAAACTGAAGGTCAGGATTCTGCTTACCGCTCCCACGGGTCGCGCAGCGAAACGGATGAGCGAAGCCACTGGTCACCCGGCGAAGACCATCCACCGGATGCTCGAGTATAGTATCCAGAAAGGAGGGTTTCAGAAAAACGAGCAAAAACCCTTGAACTGCGATCTCCTGATTCTGGATGAGGCCTCGATGATTGATACGATCCTGATGCATCACCTTTTAAAAGCAGTGCCTTTGACTGCCACGATGATTATTGTCGGGGATGTCAATCAGCTTCCCTCGGTCGGTTCCGGAAACGTACTCAAAGATATTATCTCATCTGGCAAGGTTCCGGTGGTCGAACTGACTGAGATTTTTCGCCAGGCCAAAGAAAGCTTAATTATCGTGAATGCGCATAGGATTAATAGCGGAGAATTTCCCTATCTAAAACCGTCCGGGCCAAAGAGTGATTTTTATTTCATCGAGATGGAAGAGCCTGAGGACGCGCTGAAGATGATACTGAAGCTCACCGCGGAGCGAATTCCGAAGCGGTTTGGACTTGACCCGGTTGATGATATTCAGGTCTTGACACCCATGCACAAAGGGACTGTAGGTGCTGCCAATTTGAACATCGAACTCCAGAAAGCACTCAATCCTGGCGAAGATCGTCTTGTCAGGAGCGGAAGAGGGTTCCGAATCAATGACAAGGTG
>JBFMEI010000351.1:0-2714 GCA_040753295.1 Thermodesulfobacteriota bacterium
GAGGATTTCCTTCTTGAATTTTAAAAACAGAAGGGGGTTTTGGAACCGATCCGAATACCATCTCCAGCAGTCTCTCCGGGTTAAACGGGCGCCGGGCTTCTCCGGTGACTGCTCCCTGACGAAGCACCGTGACCTGTTCACACAGGGCTTCTATGTCTTCAAGTTTATGGGAGACCATGATGACGGTTTTTCCTTCGGCAGCCAGCTTACGAAGGGCTTCGAATAATATTTCTTTCTGAAGGCTCGATATCCCGGTCGTCGGTTCATCCAGTATCAGCACCCGGATTCCGATGGAAAGAAGTCGGACGATTTCCAATTGCTGCCGTTCACCTGGAGTCAGGGATTGCACGGATGCATAGGGAGAAAGAGAAAACCGGAGGTGCCCGGCAATCGAAGTCATTTTTTTTCTTTCAGCCTCTTCCCTGAGAAAAATGCCCCGGCTTTGACCCATCAGATAATTTTCCAGAATCGTCATTACCGGAAAATCAAGGGGCTCCTGATACAACATCCCGATCCCCCGCATTGCAGCATCCGCCGGATTCCGGTACTCCACCCGGCTTTCGTCCAAGAGGATTTCACCACTTGTTTTTTGAGTGAAGCCGGAAAGAATCTTCATCAGCGTGCTCTTTCCGGCTCCGTTTTCGCCTAGAATGCCGTGGATTTTACCGGATTCAAAGGTGATGGAGATCCCCTGGTTTGCCCTGATCCGGCCGTAATGCTTATGGATATCCCGAAGTTCGATCTTCATGTTGTTCAAATACGATTGAAGTTGAAATCAAGAGAAATTTACCGTTCTGCTTCCGGAAAATAAGAGGGGAAATCAAATCCCGGATCGTGATTTCTCTTCAGGAAATCTCCGGCGGAGAGGAAAAGAATTCGGCTTCTCTCTCCGCCGGAGATGGTTGGGTTGAGGGATTTATTATTGAATTATTTGGCGCTGCTCTGTCCCAGCATCCCTTTCAGGAGTTGACCCATATACCAGATCTGTTTTTCGCTTGCGATTTCATCCTTTTTGAGAAATGGGGTCCCATCCTGATAGTCGAGGGGTCCTTTGAACAGATTTATTTTATTTGACCCCAGATCCTTGATAAACCCTTCCAAAGCGGATTTTGCATCTGCCGGCAATGCCTGTCCGGTTGCAAATCCGACGGTGCTTGTCTCCGGATTGTTGATATTTTTCCAATCCGGCCCCAGCCATACCCATTTGGATTTCCATGCCCCGCTCATGGATGCCTTAACAAAATCGACATATCCGGGTCCCCAGTTGAAATACGGAACTCCCAGACATATTTCCGATGCCCCTTCACACGCCCCGACATAATCATAGGGAATCGCCCAAACCGATTTGCCTTCCTGCTTCTTCTGTTTGGCCACAATCACAGCTTCAGTGGTGTCGATTCCGGATATAACAACATCAAATCCGCTGTTATAAAAATTCTGACAAACCTGTGTCGGATCTGAAGTCACTCCCGGAATGTTGAACCAGAATCCGATCCAGGTCACCTGGAAAGTCAGGTCCTTGAGATCCCGTTTCAAGACCTTCTCCCAGGCATAACGGGCACCCAGAAAGCAGGAAGCGGCAAGCCGTCGGGTTTCTTCGTTGATTAAAGGTCCCAGATATCCGATTTTACCGGTTTTTGTTGTCATCGCGGCTGCAAACCCGGCCATCATTTTTCCATATTCCATTTTCCCCATCAGGTTGCTCAGATTCTTGGAAGCCTTTTTTGTGAAAACATCATCCCCAGAAATATGGAGAAAATGAACCTTTGGATGTTGCTTGGCTGCTACCCTTGCACCGTCTTTCATATCATCCGAATTGGCGATGATCAGTTTGGCTCCTTTTCCCACCATGTCGTCCACCAACTGGGGAACGGTAACTCCGGCCCGGTCAGCAGGGTTGACCTTGTCGATATAGATCATCTTTGTTCCCGGAACTTTCTTTTCAACATACTGCCCGGCTTCAAAATGGGCCTGGCTCCATCCCCGGTCATTATAAGGCCCGACCAGAAGCAGTCCAAAGGTAAATGGCTTTTCCGCCCCTGAAGCGCTCGTAACAAGCATCACCCCAAGTCCGGATACCAGGCACACAATACATAAAATCGACAATACTTTTTTCAACATGGTCTCCCCTCCTTGATCTTGATTATAAAAAGATAAAGTGATCTTAATTGCATCTTCCATTCGATTCGCGTCTGCGTCTTTATATTAAAGAATCAAGGAAAGGGTCAAGAGAGAAGCCGATGGCGGCATAAATCCTTTCCACCGATAATTCTTGACTAAAATTCACGCTGTATTATGTTGCCTGAAATCTCGGATAAATATACGACATTAGGAGTGCCTGATATGAGACGATGGAAATGCAGCGTATGCGGTTACATTCATATAGGTAATGAACCTCCTGAAATTTGCCCGGTCTGTGGTGCGGATCGAAGCAAATTTTTTGAAATCAACGCGGCCGGTGAACCGATCTCTTCGTCGCAGAATCTGAACCAGGAAATTCCCGAACCCTCAGATCGGCAAACAGCCGCTCAAGACGACCGGTTTGCCGCTGCAATCTTTAAGCTCCATGTGCATCCCATTTCGGTGCATATTCCAAACGGGCTGCTCCCGATAACGGTCTTCTTTACCTTTCTTTCGTTTATTTTTCTCTCCGAAACCCTCAATATCACCGCCCATTACAACATGATGGTTGTGCTGCTTGCCATGCCGCTCGT
>JBFMEI010000352.1:0-2694 GCA_040753295.1 Thermodesulfobacteriota bacterium
CTCTGGGTTTTCAACGGGTGATTCAACGGGCGGTGACCCATGTCCGTTCCGCGGAAAAGCAGGAGGTTGAAATCGGAGATGTGCTCGCATCCATCCTGCAGGAAACCGATTCCTATGCCGCCTATTTTTTGAATGAAGAAGGGATCTCGCGGCTCGATGTCCTGAATTTTATTTCCCATCACGTATCCAAAGATCCCTTTTCCGATGTGATCGGCGGATTTGTCAAAACCCGGCGTTCGGAAAAGGAAAAGAAGAAAACCGATCCCCTTGAACTCTATACCATCGATCTCACGGCATCGGCTGCGCAGGGAAAACTGGATCCCCTTATCGGACGAAAAGAGGAACTGGAGCGGATCATGCAGGTGCTCTGCCGAAGAAGAAAGAATAATCCGATTTTTGTCGGAGATCCCGGAGTCGGGAAGACCGCACTGGCAGAAGGATTGGCGCAGAAGATCAATTCCGGAGATGTCCCGGCAGTTCTGAAAAACCTGCGGATCTATTCGCTTGACATGGGCGCCCTTCTGGCCGGAACCAAGTTCCGGGGTGACTTTGAGCAACGGCTCAAAGGTGTGATTTCAGAACTGAAAAATCGGAAAAACGCCATTCTGTTCATCGATGAAATTCATACCATTGTGGGCGCAGGCGCAACCAGCAGCGGCTCCATGGATGCATCCAATATCCTTAAACCGGTATTTGCCGGAGGAGAACTCCGCTGCATCGGCTCCACCACCTACGAGGAATATAAAAATCATTTTGAAAAAGACCGGGCCATGTCCCGGAGATTCGAAAAAATTGAGATCAGTGAGCCCCCGGTAGCGGAAAGCATCCGGATTCTAAATGGATTGAAATCCAGATATGAGGAGCATCACGGCATCCATTACACTGAAGCCGCGCTGAAAGCCGCTGTGGAGCTGAGCGCCAAATATATCAACGACCGGTTCCTGCCGGACAAGGCGATTGATGTGATCGACGAAGCCGGCGCCTTTATCCGGTTGTCGGGTGCTATGAACCGGAAAAAAGTGCATCCGGTGGATATTGAGAAAATTGTGGCCAAGATGGCCAAAATTCCAACGGTCTCCGTCTCTTCAAATGACAGGGAACGTCTCGGAACCCTTGAATCCCGTCTGAAGGAAAAGGTTTTCGGGCAAGATGATGCCATTCACTCCATCGTCACCGCCATCAAGAGGTCAAGAGCCGGGTTGAGGACTCCTGAAAAACCGATCGGGTCGTTTCTTTTTACCGGGCCCACGGGAGTGGGGAAGACCGAGGTCGCCAGGCAGATTTCTCTTAACCTGGGGATCCAGTTTTTCAGGTTTGATATGAGTGAATATATGGAGAAGCATGCCGTTGCCCGGCTCATCGGCGCTCCGCCGGGATATATCGGGTTTGATCAGGGAGGACTCCTGACCGACGGGATACGGAAACATCCCCATTCGGTACTTTTACTGGATGAAATCGAGAAGGCGCATCCGGATCTGTTTAATATTCTGCTTCAGGTTCTGGATCATTCCACCTTGACGGACAACACCGGGAAAAAGGCTGATTTCAGAAATGTTGTCGTCATCATGACGTCGAATGCAGGCGCGCGCGAGATGAGTTCCCTCACCATCGGATTCGGGGATCCCAAGGGGGATTTGAAGTCGAAAGGAAAACAGGCGGTGGAGCGCTTTTTCAGCCCTGAGTTCAGAAACCGGCTCGACGGAATCATCCATTTCAATCCGTTGACTCCGGAGATCATGGATCAGGTTGTGGATAAATTCATCGCCGAACTGAATATCCAACTGGCATTGAAAAAGGTGTCCCTTACCATTTCTCCTCAGACCAGACGGTATCTGGCCGGAAAGGGATATGATCCGACCTATGGCGCAAGACCTCTTGCCAGGGTGATCCAGAGCGAAATCAAAGACGCCATTTCGGAAGAGATTCTTTTTGGAAGATTGGAAGCCGGCGGGAGAGTGATGGTGAATTGCGACCACGAACGGCTGACCTTTGAGTTCGACGCATAGCTGCTTTCGATCGATTCAGCAGGCGGCCGGTTCATGCCCATTTTCCTTCTTTCCGATGCCATTGAGTTCCCTTCTCCAGAATCCGCCTCCGGAAACGGATTGCTGGCGGTGGGAGGGGATTTAAGTAGCGAACGGCTTCTTCTTGCGTACCGGATGGGGATTTTTCCCTGGTATTCCGAACCGGAGCCGATTCTATGGTGGTCTCCTGATCCCCGGCTGGTTCTATTCCCCTCAAAAATCCATATCTCCAGGCGGCTTCGCCGGCTCCTGAAGCATTCTCTTTTCCGCATCACCATGGACACGGCTTTCCGGAGCGTGATGACCGGGTGCGCCCGGACACGTCTTGAAGCGGGAGAGGGGACATGGATTGATGAGGATATGATCTCTGCCTACGTGAATCTGCATGATCAGGGCTATGCTCACAGTCTGGAGATCTGGAAGGAAGGGGAGTTATGCGGCGGGCTCTACGGGGTCTCCCTGGGCGGGTGTTTTTTCGGAGAGTCCATGTTTTCAGTTGCAAGCGGGGCTTCGAAAGTGGCCCTGGTGGCTCTCAGCCGGTATCTGGAGAACCGGTCTTTTACCATGATCGACTGCCAGACCCGGACCCAGCATCTGGTGAGAATGGGGGCGCAACCGATTCCCCGAAGCCTCTTCTTATCCTTGCTCAACAAATCCCTTGATATGCCGA
>JBFMEI010000353.1:0-2682 GCA_040753295.1 Thermodesulfobacteriota bacterium
CTTGGAAAGATCCAGCTCCCCGGATAACGCCGCGTTCAGGTGTGTTCGTGCAAGCTCCCATCGCTCCTTTTCAAAAATGACGTCTGACGGAGGTTTGACCACAAAAATGTCGAGTGCGATCTCGTTTTTCCATGTATACGCCTGGGCATCCAGAATATCGATTCCGTTCAACGTGAAGACTCCGGCGATTTTTGAAAAAAGTCCGGATCGATCCTTGGCGCAAACCACCACACTTCGAGTCGAGGAATCCTTCCCTTTGATGATCTTCCAGTTAAAGAGATCCTTCCCGAGCCGCCGGAACATGTTCGCATGTTCCAGGATCTCCTGGGCCGGGGTATAAATCAGATAGCGGGGCGGCATAGCCTGGAACAGGGATTCCATCCATTTCTGTCTTGACGGATCCGTCAGGGATTTGAGGACAAAGACTTTTTTTGTCTCGACTCGATCCCTGACTTCCCGGGTTGCCAGTTCTCCTTTTTCAAGAACCTGCAGCGTTTTAAGAAAAAGATCCCTTAAAAGTGCCTCTGTCCAACTGCTCCAGGCCTTGGGTCCGGTTGCCGTCGAATCGGCAACTGTGAGCAGATAGAGCATCTTGAGCCGTTCCACGTCTTCTATCCGTCGCGCGCAGAATATGGCGGTCTCTTCATCTTGAATATCCCGTCGGGTGGCGGTCTTCATGAGAAGCAGATGCTCTTTCACTAAAAAAGAGACGGTTTCCGCCGTTTCCGGCGAAAATCCTTTGGAGGCCATGACTGCTCTTGCGATTTCCGCTCCTCTTTCAGAATGATCGGCCGCTGGATCCCCCTTTCCAATGTCATGAAGCAGTGCGGCCCAGAAAAGCACCTTCTGATTTTTAACTTCCAGAAAAATTTTCCGGTAGATGGAATCTTCCTGACCATCCTCCGGAATACCGAACCGGCTCATGGCTTCAACGGTTCGAAGCAGATGCAAATCGACCGGATAAAGATGGTAGGCGTCATACTGGATCCGGTTCACGATGCGGCTGAACCCGGGGATCAGGCGGATCAGAAACCCGGTATTCAGCATCTCTTTGAGTAGACCGACTGCCGTAGCGGATTCTCTGAGAATCGACTCGAATATCCGGATCACCGGCGGCGAAGCGGAGAACGGTTCGTCGCAAAAAAAGCCGAATTCTTCAACGAGCCGTCTGGATTCTCTTTCCAGAGGGATTTTGAGTCTCAGACTCTCTTCGAAAATTTGAATCAAGAGCAGCGGTGATCTTAAAATTGCTTCCGAACAGGAAAAATGCAGGGTGTCATTTTTGACGATAATATCCGCATGCCGAGTTCGAGTTTCCCGTTTTTTTCTCCCGGTTTTTTTGGCATATCCTGATTCGTGCAAAAAAATGAGATGCTGTTCTTTAATATATTCCATTTGAGTATGAAGGGTGCTCAGAAATACTTCCACCGGTTCCTGACCGTTGACCTTCCGAAATCCCATCCGATTTGAAAGTTTGATCTGATTTTCGAAAATGAGCTGATCCATCTTCCGGCCCTCCATGAGGTGGAGGCGGTTCCTTACATCCCAGATAAAAGAGAGAGCCTTGATCAGCGACTCATATTCCCGGTGCGACAGGGATCCGGAGTACTCCAGATCTCTGGGTTGGGTCAGGTCAAACTTGACCCTGGCGATCCAGAGCATGGTATGGTAATCCCGCAGTCCGCCCTGTCCTTCCTTCAGATTGGGTTCGAGCAGATTGGTTGAGTCCCCAAAACGATGATGACGCTCCTGATTGGTTTCCACCAGCCATCGGATGATTTCATCGCTATTCTTTGACAACAGCTTTGCTTTAATTCCGTCCATCAATTTCATAAAGACGGGAGACATGCCGCACACCAGACGGGCATCCAACAGCGGGGTCAGGACTTCAAAATCCTTCCGGCACATGACCAGTGTTTCTTTGATCGTTCGAATGGCATATCCCACCTCAAGACCGATATCCCACAGCGGATAGACCGTTTCCTGAATCAGGTGCTCCGCCTGTTCAGGAATCTGTTTTTCAAAGAGAAACAACAGATCAACATCCGAATGCACACACTGTTCCTGACGGCCATATCCTCCCAGCGCGATGATGGCATAAGGGTTGGTCTCGATTCTCAATGAAGGGCCGACCATCGATTTTTCAAAACGCATCCTCAGATAATCATCAATGGCCCGCGCATGCTGCGTTAAAAATTCCGGCCCTTGAATCTCTCCGATCCGATCGATCAGGGTTTTTCGTTGACGCACCAGCATCGCCGAAGCCTGGGTATCGGTACCTTTCTTTTTTTCTACAGCGTCCGCCGAACGGATCATGGGTCAACCCTTTTTCTCTCGAATTCGAATATTCAATTCCAGGGAAACAGGAATTTGTTAAGCAACGAATGTGCCAACATGCTCAATATTCAATTTTCTTCAATATTGTCGGAAGGATAGATTTTTTTAGAAAAGTAAAGAGCCCGGAAACAAATAACAATATTGTTAGGATAAATCATATTCCTTACAAAAATGTAACAATACCTGAATTGACCGGTTAAAAAAGAAAGGAGGTAACGCTTACCAGAGGCTCCCAGTAAATCCCGAAAAGCAGAACGGGAATCAACAGGAAAGCAGTGATCAGTTTTTGAAACCGAGGGATCTGCAGCGGCTGATCTTCTGCCGCCTTCTCTAAGAACATCGCCT
>JBFMEI010000354.1:0-2679 GCA_040753295.1 Thermodesulfobacteriota bacterium
CTCACGGTTCCGGGAGTACATGAATATATCCTGCATCAGCATGCGCTGGCGGAATGAAATCTGCTTTCCCATGATACGAAAGACGATAACCGACAGCGTCATCACACCGAGCCCTCCGATCTGGATTAAAGCCAGAATGATGATTTGGCCGAAAAGAGTGAAATAGGTACCGGTATCAACGACCGTAAGTCCGGTTACACAGACGGCTGAGGCGGCAGTGAACATGGCGTCCATCAAATCGATATGCCCCGACACGGTCGCGTTCGGGATCATGAGAAGTCCTGCTCCTGCAACCACCATGAAAACAAAACTCATGAAAAGGAGTGTCGCCTGATTCGTGTTGCGCAGCCCGTGAACCAGTTGATTCCGGAGGGTCACCCTCCATCCGATTGTTTCAGAATTGATTTCCGGCATCCGTGAATCCTCTCTTATATCTTACGAGAGGGAAGATACATGCAAATATGATGCCGGAATCAGAACCTGAGAGGAATCAACAGGTTAGGGAAGGCTTTCACGAGGGGGTCGATCCGGGAGACTGCAAATTGCAAAAATAAAGATTGCATTCTGCAATCTCCATCAGTCGAGATGATACCGTTTCCGTTTTCTCCAGAGCGTTGCCGGATCAATACCCAGAATTCGAGCGGCCTCTTCCATGGACTGGGTGCGCATCAACGTCCGCTGAATATGCTCTTTTTCAATTTCGGCAATCGTTTTGAGTTCTTCGCCCTGCTGGGGTTCAGGTCTGCTTTTCGTGATGTGGGGAGGCAGGTCCGAGGAGGAAAGGAGCCGGCCTTCACATAAAATCACCCCCCGTTCGATGACATTCACCAGTTCCCGGATATTTCCAGGCCACCGGTAGCGTTTTAATTCCTTCATGGCTTCCGGATCAATTCCGGAAACCGGCCGGCCGTTTATCCGGGAAAACCGGTTCAGATAATGGATCGACAAGAGATCGATATCCTCCGGCCGGTCTCTCAGCGGCGGCATAAATAATTCGACGACATTGAGTCGATAATAAAAGTCTTCCCGAAAAAGCCCTTCCCGGATGAGCTCTTCCATATCCCTGTTGGTTGCTGAGATGATACGGACATTCACCCGGACCGTTTTGGGGTCTCCGACTCTTTCAAATTCATGATGCTGAAGGAAATGCAGAAATTTGGCCTGAATCGGAGGGGCCATTTCCGATACTTCATCAAGAAAAACAGTCCCGCCGTCCGCCAATTCGAGTTTTCCGGTTTTGTCCCGGATGGCTCCGGTGAAGGCTCCTTTGACATGTCCGAACAAATCGCTCTCCAGAAGATTCTCCTGCAGAGTGGCGCAGTCGACGGTGACAAAGGGTTTATCCGATCTTTCGCTCCATCGGTGAATCAGGGAGGCAAGAAGCCCTTTTCCGGTTCCGCTCTCTCCGGAAATCAGGATGCCGGCATGGGATTCTGCGACCTGTCTTCCCACGGATAATACTTTCTTGACTTCTTCATTCCGTGTAATCAGATCGTTTTCATGAACGATCCCCTTCAGTTCTTCGATTTTGTCTTCAAGAGATTGCACTTTTTCAATCCGCCGGAGAATATGGGATATCTGAGCCGGACCGAAAGGTTTGGTCAGATAATCGAATGCCCCCATTTTCCCGGCCTTTACCGCGGTATCGATGGTTGCATAGGCAGTAATGATTACCGGATAGGTTTGAATTCCGGTCTCAATCAGTTTATCCAAAACCGAGAGTCCGTCCATATCCGGAAGTTTCAAATCGATAAAAACGATTTCAGGCAGCTCTTTTTTAAAAAGGGCCGTTCCTTCCGTACCGGTCGAGGCGCATAGAGTGACAAATCCTGCATTTTCTATATGAATCTGCAATGTGGTGAGAATGTTTTTATCATCATCAATGATGAGCACTTTTTTCATCAGCACCCTCCTGGCGTACCGGGATCCAGAATGTGAATGTTGTTCCTTCTCCCACGCAACTTTCAACCCGGATGGAACCCCCGTGCTGTTCGACCACCTCTTTCACAATGGCCAGTCCCAGGCCGATGGTTCCGCTTTTTTCCCGCTCTGAAAATTGTGTAAACCGGTCGAAGATTTTTGACAGATATTTCTCCTCGATTCCGGTTCCCGTATCTTTGCATATAAAATAATACCGGTCATCTTCCTTTTTGATATTCAATTCAATCCGCCCCTCTTTTTCAGTATACCGGATGGCATTTCCCACGAGATTTGTAATTACCCATGGAAATCGAAGCGAATCGATGGCGATCAAGGGGAGTCCTTTTTCGATATTCACCTTCAGATGCACGTTTTTCTCCTCTGCCTGCCTGAACAGAGGATTCAGAGTCTCCCGGACGACCTCTTCAATATCGAGAAGTTCCATTTTAACGGGTTTCATCAAACCGTCGATCCTCGCAATATCCACCAGTTCATTGATGAGCGATCCCAGTCTGACAATATCTTCCCTGGCGGTTTCCAGAAGTTTCTCATGCTGCGCTGCATTCAGATGGTCCCGTTTTTCCAGAATCATCCCCACGCTCATGGAAAGGGAAGTCAGCGGTGTCTTGAGTTGATGGGACAGATCCGCGATAAACCGGACCTTGCCGTCTTCAGCTTGCCTGACTTTTATTTTTTCAGCGGCCAGTTTGTCCCGGCTGAGTTGATCATACCATTTCAGACGCTCAAAAAGCCGGTTGA
>JBFMEI010000355.1:0-2665 GCA_040753295.1 Thermodesulfobacteriota bacterium
TTCCCTGATATCCGTAAACGCACATCCCCAGAGAATCCCCGACAAGGATCATGTCGATGCCTGCTGTTTCTGCAAATTGGGCTGTGGGAAAATCATAAGATGTGATCCAGGTAATCTTCTGTCCTTCCTGCTTCATCTGAAGCAATTCATGGATCATGAGTTTTCGCTTTGGCATATAACCTCCCGGGCTCTAATTGGAGTTTAGGCGTTGATGTTTCCATTTTATCAAATTCGGCTTTAATATCAAGAATTGGTTGTTTTGATACGCCTGAAACTTCGAGGAGGGGTGATGGAATCCTCGCCGTACAGGCGTTGTACCGTATGGAGATCGTGAAGCGGCTTTCGGAATTGTTGATGCCGCTTTCAATCCACTGCCGGATCATGCGGCTTGCCCTGAGGCTTAAAGCATCCGGATCATCATGGGAAGAGCGACCATGGTACCGATGCTGCTTCCGATGTTGGTGAGGACGATCACGAGGAGGATTCGGGTGACCCGGTTTTTCCAGAAGCCCCGTATGGTGAGAATATCATTGGGGATGCTTTGAAAATCCATGACTTTCGGTCGTCTTAGGAATGTCTCGACCATACCGGAAATCCATCCGGCGGCGATCAGGGGGTGAATGGTCGTGAGAGGCGCGGCCAGAATAGAGGTGAGGATGGAATAGGGGTGGGCAAAGGCTGCTGCAGCACCGAGTCCTGCCAGGATCCCTGTTGTGAGAATCCACATGGCGATCATCTCCCTGCCTGCAGATGCTCCGCCATAGAAAAATCCTGAAATAAAAAGGGAAAGGATGAGAATCGGAATAATCCATTTATAGATTCCCTGTCTTTTTCCTTTTGGAGGAAGAGTGTCGAGCGAAGTGATATCAATCGACTGATTCCAATGGGAAAGGATTCCGGGAAGATGCCCGGCCCCCACCACAGCGACAATTTTTTTTCCGGGTGATGATTTTATCGAGTGCGACAGGTAGCGATCCCTTTCATCAATGAGAATCTCTTTTAATGCGGGAAGCGATTTTCCGACCTCGGATAAAAAGGATTGAATCATATCCTCCTGTTTCATCTTCTCGATATCTTTTTCAGTTATTTCTTCTGCTTCGGAAATGGACAAGATCAACTGAAAAAGGAGTTTGATCTTTTCCCATAAGGTCAGGGCATGCCAGACACGCATCAGCGTGGTTCGGATATTCCGGTCCGCAAGATGAATTTTTGCACCCAGTCCTTGAGCAGCATGGATGGCGGCGATCATTTCCTCTCCGGGTTTGACTCCGATTTTATTTGCGACTCTTTTTTGGAAAGATGCGAGCATGAGGTTGAGCAGGAGCAAGGGGGCTTTCTTTTCCCGGATCACTTTGAAAAGATCGGTCTCTTCCCATTTTTTTTGCTGGGTGATCGATTCATATCTGGATTCACACAATTCGACTGCGACAGTATCGGGTGTTTCAGCTTCGATGACGGATTTGACCTGGGAAACGCTTTCCCTTGAAACATGCGCGGTTCCGATGAGGAGGATCTCTTTGTCTTCGAATACGAGCCGATGCACCAACGTTTTATTGTCAACATCCATAATCGGTTTGATCCTGCCCTCAGTTCTTTGGTTAAGTTAATTCCTGATCTCTCAAGCCCTGTTTCACCGGATCCGTTATCCGGTGTTGCTTTACAAATATGGGAGAAGATATTACATATATCTAGGATGCGCAAGAGTATCCGGGAAGTTATCGCTGATTCCAAAAGATAGGCGGATGAAATCGGATGAAAACCTATGACGGTATCTTTTCATGGGAAGGATGGGGAGGCCCCTTGAAGCTGGGAAGCGGGAAGTGCCATCTCCGGATATTTGACTTGACCCGGGCCGGCGGAACGGAAAGGATGACTCATCTCAGACCGATTATCGTTCTCGTCACCGACACTGCTGAGAGTCGGATGTCTGTCAGAAGTTGCGCCGGGCATATCGCCACTCGGGTTGTTGAGTCCTTCGGCATCAACCACCATCGAATGATATATATCGAATACTCCCCCCAACAACGGTATGGGGAAGAGTCCGAACATCTTATCCCTGAACGCTATGAATCCGTAGAATTTTCCTGGCATGAAGACAAAGCAATCAAACCGGTCTGGCGGGAATTACCAACCCCGATGATTATGATTTTAAAAGAATTGATGGAGACACCTTAAAATGAGCGATGGTCAAACGGAGGATCGGTTTCTCAAAAAAATTCCGTTGAAGAATGGGCTGTCCCTTGAATTTTTTGATGCTTCAAGGAAACTGGCAGGCGATCGATGGCGGGTCACTTTGATTGCCGTCATTCATATCCCGGTCAGGGAGATCTGGAATGCCAGGAATATTGCCGGAATTCTGCTTTCTGATTTGCTGGCTGTTATCGGGGAAGAGGCGATTTATCAGAAAAAAATGGAACGCAATTTTATTGATGAAAAGGAAAAAGACAGCGTGTTGGCCTCAATGGAAGATTCTTTATCGTCAAGCCAGCTTTCGTACCTGTCGCATGGGGAATTTCCCATCAGGTTCATTCTGAAAACCTACAGGGATCTTTTTCAAAAAAAGACGTGGTATCCTGGAGTTTCTCCGGATAAGGATTAATCGCACCGCCTTTTCCCGAAATCCGTTTCTAAGTAGAATGAAATCAGTTGATCAAGGGCACTTTCC
>JBFMEI010000356.1:0-2656 GCA_040753295.1 Thermodesulfobacteriota bacterium
TTATGGATCTGGTCAAGGAGAACGAATTTCTTCCGGATCTTGATTCGATTCCTGAAGAAATTGCGAAAAAAGCCAGGCTGATGTTTATCAACTACCCCAATAACCCGACGTCAGCAGTTGCTTCCGAATCCTTCTTCAAAAAGGTCGTGGAGTTTGCCGCCGCCAACGAGATTATCGTCTGCCATGATGCGGCATATTCGGAGATGGCATTTGACGGTTTTCGCCCCATGAGTTTCCTTCAGGTCGACGGAGCAAAAGATATCGCGATCGAATTTCACTCCCTTTCTAAAACTTACAGCATGACCGGCTGGCGGATTGGATTTGCTGTGGGGTGTGCCGATATTATCAATGCGTTGGGACAGGTCAAGAGCAATATCGACTCCGGCGCCTTCCAGGCGGTTCAACTCGCCGGAATCGCTGCATTGGACGGGGATCAGGGGTGTGTCGCAGTCATGAATAAGGAGTATGAGGAGCGGCGCAATATTCTGGTTGACGGGCTTAAGGATCTCGGGCTTTCTGCAATGAAGCCCATGGCGACATTTTATGTCTGGATCGAGGTTCCGAAAAAGTATACCTCCGCCGGATTCGCCGGCCGTCTCCTCACCGAGGCCGGGGTGGTTACAACCCCGGGGAACGGATTTGGAGCTGCCGGAGAAGGATATATCCGGATGGCCCTGACGGTGAATCAGGATCGAATCCGAGAAGCCTTAAGCCGGATCCGTTCCATCGGGATCTGATGCGCCAAAAAGGGAAAGGTGGAGCATATCGCTTATATTTCAGTGGGATCCAACATGGGGGATCGGCTTGAAAATTGCCGGTTCGGAATTGAGGAACTCACTCATTCAGGGTATTCGGAAATCATGGCGGTTTCCCCCTTTTACATGACGGAACCGGTTGACTTTAAGGATCAGGAGTGGTTCATCAACGCCGCATTTAAAATCAGGACCCGGCATGATCCGGATGATCTGTTTGGAGAAATTCGACGGATTCAGCTCCGGGCAGGGCGAAAACAGAATACGGTACGGTTCGGGCCACGGATGCTGGATCTTGATATTTTATTCTTTGATGATTCGATCATTGATTCAGAAGAGCTGGTGATTCCTCATCCCCGGATGCATCAGCGCCGGTTTGTCCTGAAGCCGATCTGTGATATTGATGAGGCATTCATTCATCCGGTGTTAAAAAAAACCATGAGGCAGCTTTTGGATGAACTGGGTAAGGATTCTCAGAAGGTGGTCCCCTGTTGATCCGGTTGATCATTTTCATCATCGGAGTATATATCAGCTACCGGATTCTGAAGGCCTGGATGACCGGAGCTCCTATCCCCAAAAGACCGGTTTCAGGGAAAAAAAGAGACGCCATTGACGATGTAATGATCAAGGATCCGGTTTGTCAGGTCTATTTTCCGAAACGACAGGGTGTTCATCTCCGGCACCAGGGGGAGGATTTCTATTTCTGCAGCACGCGCTGCAGAGAGAGATATTTGGAAATGCAGAATCGACTGGAACATCAGGATTCGAATAAGGGCATAGATTCTCAGGAAAGGTAAGGAGGAGATATCAATGAAATTTTTTATCGATACGGCGAATGTCAGCGAGATCAGGGAGGCACATCAGATGGGAATGGTGGATGGGGTGACCACCAATCCGTCTCTCATCGCCAAAGAAGGACGGGATTTTGAAACCATCATCCGGGAGATCTGCGGAATTGTTGACGGTCCTGTGAGTGCAGAGGTTATCAGCCTGGATACGGACGGAATGGTCAGGGAAGCCCTGAAGCTCTCTGAGATCCACAGCAATATTGTGGTGAAAATCCCCATGACCATTGATGGAATCAAGGCGGTTCGCGCCCTTGCGGAAAAAGGGATTAAAACAAACGTGACTCTGATTTTTTCAGCCCTGCAGGCCCTGATGGCGGCAAAAGCCGGTGCTTCCTATGTGAGCCCCTTTGTGGGAAGACTGGATGATGTTTCCCATGACGGGCTTGTTCTGGTTGAACAGATTCTTGAAATTTACAGCAATTACGCGTTTGAAACCGAAGTGATTGTGGCCAGCGTCCGAAACCCCCTCCATGTCCTTGAATCGGCGCTGATGGGGGCGGATATTGCCACCATTCCGTTTAATGTCCTGACCAGGCTGGCAGCCCATCCGTTGACGGAAAAGGGGATCAAGGCATTTCTGGATGACTGGAAAAAAGGAAAAGGATAGGAATCGATTCGCGAGGCCCTGTTGACTCAAAACCATAATCATTTATTAAGCCCTCCGAACCGGCTCACCATTTTTCGAATCGTAGCCATACCGGTGATCGTGATCTGTTTGCTTGATACCGGACGCCTGGCGACCTTTCTGGCTGCCATTCTCTTCAGCATGGCAGCCATCACCGACTATCTGGACGGATTTTACGCCAGGAGAACCGGAATGATTTCGAATCTCGGAAAGATCATGGATCCGGTTGCCGATAAACTTCTGGTGTCATCTGCGTTCATCATGCTTTCTTCCCATGGATGGGTTCCGGCATGGATGGTCTGCATCATTATCGGGAGGGAGATTTCCGTGACCGGCCTGAGAAGCATCATTGCTGAACAGGGAGCGGATGTCTCGGCTTCAAACCTGGGAAAATACAAGACCGGGTTTCAGATTGCGGCCATCATTCCGCT
>JBFMEI010000357.1:0-2650 GCA_040753295.1 Thermodesulfobacteriota bacterium
ATCCGGGGAGCCTGACTCCCAGATTGGAGTCTGCCAGATCCAGAATCGCACTTCTGAATCGGATAAGGCTTTGAATAATGGAAATCGTCTCATCTCTTAAATACATCCGGACATCCAGAGCCACCTGGTCGTTGCGGCTCCGGGCCGTATGAAGCTTCTGAGCGGTTTTTCCGATATCATTGACCAGGCGGGCCTCAATGTTCATGTGAATATCTTCCAGCCCCTGATCGAATTCAAACTCCTCGCGCTCAATCTCTCTTTTGATCTTGACGAGCCCCTGGATGAGTAGATCGGCTTCCTCAGGAGTGATGACAGCCGCCCGGGCAAGTGTTTTGCAGTGGGCGATGCTTCCTTCAATATCATAGGCATAGAGCCGTTTGTCCACGTCAATGGAGGAGGTAAATGTCTCTGTGATCCGATCCGTCTTCTCCACGAATCTTCCGCCCCATGGTTTTTCGCTCATATCCTCTCCCCTTCAAGTCTTTCCGGTTCGGATGGTTCCTTATCGTTTCACCATGGCCTGGATTCGAAGTCTCAGGGCATTAAGGCGTATAAATCCCTCCGCATCCTTCTGGCGGTAGACTTCGTCGTCTTCAAATGTCGCAAAGTCTTCCCGATACAGGGAGGTTTCCGCTTTTCTTCCCAGAACATAGCAGTTTCCTTTGTAAAGCTTCAGCCGGACAATTCCGGAAACCGCTTTCTGTGTTTCATCGATCATCTTCTGAAGAAGCTGCATTTCAGGAGAAAACCAGAATCCATAATAAATCAGTTCGCTGTATTTGGGGATCAGAGAATCCCGAAGGTGCATGATTTCCCGATCCAGGGTAATCGACTCCACAGCCATGTGGGCGAGTCTTAAAATGGTTCCTCCCGGAGTTTCATAAACGCCTCGTGATTTCATTCCCACAAACCGGTTTTCTACCATATCGATCCGGCCGATGCCGTGCCTTCCGCCGAGAAGATTGAGCGCTTTGAGAAGGGAGGCAGGGGAAAGGGGTTTTCCGTTGACGGCAACCGGATCTCCCTCTCGAAATGTTATCTCAATCACCTCGGCCTGATCCGGCGCCTTCCAGGGCGGAACCGAGAGGGTATAGAGATCATCCGGAGCCGGATTCCAGGGATCTTCAAGGACTCCCCCTTCATAGCTGATGTGAAGGAGGTTCCGGTCGATGCTGTAGGGTTTGTCCGGGTTTGCAGGAACCGGAATCCCATGGGT
This sequence comes from Thermodesulfobacteriota bacterium, assembly GCA_040753295.1. Classification (GTDB taxonomy): domain Bacteria; phylum Desulfobacterota; class Desulfobacteria; order Desulfobacterales; family UBA2156; genus RBG-13-49-15. Next base: position 1,217 of record JBFMEI010000357.1, read on the forward strand.
TTCGGCAAAGGCCATGAGGTCGCTTCTTGACTGAAATTCCCACTCCCGCCAGGGCGCGATGATCTTGATGTCCGGTTTATGGGCAAAATAGGTGAGTTCAAACCGCACCTGATCATTCCCTTTCCCGGTGGCGCCGTGGCTCACCGCATCCGCTCCTTCCATTTCCGCAATTTCCACCTGTCGCCTGGCAATGAGGGGTCGTGCAATGGATGTCCCCAGAAGGTATTGCCCCTCATAAATGGCATTGGCGCGAAAGGCGGGAAAGACAAAATCCTTGACAAAAGATTCCTTCAGATCCTCCACATAGACTTTGGATGCTCCGGTGGCACGGGCTTTTTCCCGGATTTCATTCAATTCTTCTTCCTGACCGATATCTGCGGAAAAGGTGATCACCTGGCACTGATAGGTTTCAACCAGCCATTTGAGAATTACGGAGGTATCGAGTCCGCCTGAATAGGCCAGAACCACTTTATTGATCTTATTTTTCGGCACGGCCGGATTTCCTTTCTTTCAATTCATTCAACACCAATCAGAATGTCTCAACTACCGGATCAACGCTTCCAGAATGGCTTTGTGCATATGCAGTTTGTTTTCAGACTGATCCCAGACCACACTATGAGGTCCTTCCAGGACGGTCTCACTGATCTCTTCCCCCCGGTGAGCCGGGAGGCAGTGCATCACAATCACATCTGCTGATGCATGAGATACCAGATGTTCATCCACACAATAGGGCTTGAAGATTTTTTTTCGAAACCCGTGCTCACGCTCCTGGCCCATACTTGCCCACACATCCGTATAGATGACACCTGCGCCCGCAGCCGCAGCTACCGGGTCCTCTATCACCCGGATCTTCCCTTTTCCCCGGGCGGTCGCTTTGGCAAGGACTTTCTCATTGGGCATATATCCCTTCGGGCACGCCAGGTCCAATTCAAGGCCCAGAATCGCCGCCGCATTAATCCAGGAATGGGCGACATTGTTCCCGTCCCCGATCCATGCGACCTTGAATCCCTGATATCCTCCTTTATGTTCGATGACCGTCATCAGATCGCTTAAGATCTGACAGGGGTGATAAAGGTCTGTTAACGCATTGATGACCGGAATGCTCGAAAATTCGGCAAACTCATTCAGCAGGTCCTGGGAAAATGTCCGGATCGCCAACGCATCCAGGTAGCGCGACAGAACCCGGGAGGTATCTCTGACCGGTTCATCCCTTGAAATCTGGGAATCCCGCGTGTTGATGAAGACCGGTGTTCCGCCCAGTTGAATCATCGCAGCTTCAAAGGAAACCCGAGTCCGGGTGGACGGCTTGTCAAAGACAAGTCCAAGGGATTTACCGGAAAGAATCTTCGAATGCGTTTGAGTCTTTCTTTCCTTTTTAAGAAGGAGTGCCCGATCGAACAATCGATTGAAATCATCTGCGGTCAAATCCCACAG
>JBFMEI010000358.1:0-2644 GCA_040753295.1 Thermodesulfobacteriota bacterium
TCGGGTCACCCCTCACATGATGGTCTTTTTCGGATTTATCGGGCTCTTTATCGTTACGAATATATTCTTTATCGCCCTCTATATTTTCCAGCAGCACGGGCCGTATTCCCAGCTTAATCCTGTAAAATGGCTGGCCAATGTCAGCGGAGTCGCTCTGGTGATCGGCTCTCTTTTAATGATGAAAAACCGGTTATCAAAAAAGGAGCAGAGCAACCGATACGCGGACTGGTTTTTAATCGGACTTGCATTCGCGCTCGGTCTTTCCGGGATGCTGACGGAGATGACCCGGTTGGGTGGATTTGCATTCTTATCTTATGCAATCTACTTTATCCACCTGATGTTTGTCTGGGCGCTCTTTGCCTACACTCCCTTTTCTAAACTCGCTCATCTGGTCTATCGGACCGTGGCAATGACCTATCATGAATATACAGGAAGAAAGTAAGCATCCCGTTAAAGGATCTCGATTCAAAAGACTGAAATAAAAAGGGGCTGCTTTTTCAGCAGCCCCTTTTTATTTTCGTAAGATATTTTAAAATATTTGTTATTGCCCGGTTGCGGCTCCGTGCAGCTTGATCTCCACCTTCTCTTTTAATCCCGCATAATATTCTCTGAGAACTTCCAGAACTTCTTCTCTGCCGAAATGATCAGGAACTTTCCCTCTTTCGGAGAGCATCTTCCGAAGCATGGTTCCGGAAAGAAGAACCCGGTCTTCTTTTTTGTGTGGACAGGTTCTCAAGGATGCCATGCCGTCGCATTTAATGCAATAAAAAGTCCAGTCGATTTTGAGAGGAGTGCACAGCAGGGCCTTCCCCGCTTCTTTGGGGTGAGGAATTTTATCAAAAATGGTCTGGGCTTCAAACATTCCATAAAAATCACCGACGCCCGCATGATCTCTTCCGATAATCATTCGTGAGCACCCGTAGTTCTGCCGGAACACAGAATGGAGAAGCGCTTCCCGGGGACCGGCATACCGCATATCCAACGGATACCCACCCTGAAGTACTTTATCTTCGACAAAGTAGTTTTTCACCAGAACATCAATGCATTTGACCCGAACTTTGGCCGGGATGTCTCCGGGTTTAAGATTTCCAACGAGAGAATGGATAAAAACACCATCACAGACTTCTACGGCGATCTTGCACAAATATTCATGGCTGCGATGCATGGGATTTCGAAGCTGAAGGGCTGCGATCTCGCTCCACCCTCTTTGTTCAAAAATCTTTCGGGATTCTGCCGGCCGCATGTAAATACCGGCATATTCCGTGGGATATTCGGCTTCGCTGAGAACCTTTACCGGACCCGCCAGATTGAATTCTTTCTGCTGCATTACCATCTGAACGCCCGGATGATCCTTTTCCGCGATTTTCCAGAAGTCTTCGGCCGTCTTTGTCCCTTCTCCCATGAACGTCTTTTCACATTCAAACCGTTTATCGGCCTGGGTCATCGCATATTTTTCGGTGACCTTCATGGTTCCCATGATCTCTTTTCGCTCCGGATCATAAAGGGCAACTTCGGATCCGATTTTAACTTCATCCGCATCTTCCTTGGACGCATCAAGGGTGACCGGAACCGGCCAAAAGGTTCCATCGGCCAACAGAAATTTGTCCAGGACGCTTTTCCAGTCGGCCTTGGTCATGAATCCGGTCAAAGGGCTGAATCCCCCGATTCCGATCATGATCAAATCCCCTTTCACTCGAGGCGAAACCGGAATCTTCTTCAGGCCCTGGGCTTTCTTTTTTTCAGCCTCAAGTTCTTTCCCTTCCAGTAAACAACAGGTTAAACCCTTGCCGCCATGAGGTGGTATCAGTTTTGACATTTGCTTCCCTCTCCTTTCAGTTTGGTTATTTTCAGAATCTGTGTAAACAGATTGAACACTGGTTTGAGACTTAAGCGGAAATACTTATTTGATAAAGAATACGTTGTCAAGCGTCAAATCATCATTAATAATTCCGGATGCGTTAACTCCTGTCTGAAACGAGAGCCCCTTACTGAACCGGTGCGGAATAATACCATTGACAAAAAAGAGGGATTTCTGGTACTGGCATACGATCATTTAATAATTATTACACAGGAAATTCAGAGTTTTGAAAACACTCCTTGTCAATCCCTCGTTTCCGAATACGTTCTGGAGTTTTAAATACGCACTTAAATTCATTCGAAAGAAAGCGGCTTACCCCCCACTTGGACTGCTGACCATTTCCAGCCTGCTCCCCGATGAATGGCCCAAGCGCCTGGTCGATGTCAATATCGACCGACTGACGGATGATGATATCGACTGGGCCGATATGGTCTTAATTGGCGGTATGGCGATTCAACGGAATTCGGCAAAACAGATTATTGCCCGGTGCAAGGCCAGGGGAGTTCGAACCATCGGCGGAGGCCCTCTTTTTACCGCCGAACCCGACGCATTCAAAGAGTTGGATCATCTGGTCCTTGATGAAGCGGAGCTCACCCTCCCGGAATTTTTATCAGATCTTGAAAAAGGAGAGGCAAAAAAAATCTATCGGGCAACAGGATTTTGCGACCTCAGCAAAACCCCGACCCCCGCCTGGTCTCTTATCAAGATGAAAAACTATGCGTCCATGAGTATTCAGTTTTCAAGAGGATGTCCGTTCAACTGCGATTTTTGTAATGTCACGGTTCA
>JBFMEI010000359.1:0-2642 GCA_040753295.1 Thermodesulfobacteriota bacterium
ATGTGGCGCCATTGGAGCAATCCAGAACTGCCTTCAGACCAGAAGCTGTAAAATTCTTTGGAAGGGAATTCATTAAAAATTGAGAATACCGATCTTCTGCATCATAATTAAATAATGCAATTCCAATGTCTTGAATTTCAGAATATAATGTTTTACTTTTAAAATCTGAAGATAACATGGCCTCGATTTTTTCTTCTTCTTGGTCCGAGAGCTTAAACCCGTCATTCCCGAATATTTTTATCCCATTATCATAAAACGGATTATGGGATGCAGAGATCATGACTCCGGCAATGGCATTTGAGGAACGGGTCAGATAGGCGACTGCCGGTGTCGGGAGTATATTGGAATGTAATACATTAACTCCATTAGAACAAATTCCTGATATTAAAGCATATTCAATCATATCAGATGAAAGCCTCGTATCTTTTCCGGTAATTATATGAGATCCGGCTTTCTCTTTTTTAAAAAAATATGCAATGGCTTTTCCAAGAGTTAATGCCAGATCCGGAGTCATCGGATACTGATTGGCGACACCCCTGATACCGTCTGTTCCAAATAATTTTCCCATATGTTTACCCGATATCTATCACTCAAATTATGTCAAACGCTCAATTTAGGTCAAACTTGTTTTTTTGCACATGAACAGAATGTGATCCAGAATCCCCTGAAGCCACTCTGTTCCGATGACGGCATCATCCGGCCGTATCTGCTGAATCACGGGAATATATGACTTCCCATGCGTTTTGATTCCCTCTTCAATGGAGGATAGAAAAGCATCTCTGTGACGACTCTCTCCTTCATATTCCTTAAGATCATTCAGGACCTGTTCAATAGGACCCCACTCGATCTCTTTCAATTCCGCATGAAATTTTAGCGCAAACTCCTTTAACCGGAAAATCCGCTCGTGAATCCCCATTTCAAGCTTTTCAATCAATCCCCGGAATAGAAGGATCGAAAACTCATCTGAAAGAAACCGGTACCGGACATGTTGATACCACTTCATCAAGGCCATGAGATTGGCGATATAATTGAGATTGCTTAAATATATCCGTTTCCAGGCCTTAGGAAAGCCGGACTTGAACTCTACGTTTATGGATTTGGGCTCCTGGGATAAAATCAGTCGATCCGGACGCATTTCATCCTTCCTGCAGATCGATCCGGCTGCAATAACAGTCCCGTAGCTGATCCGGCACGGCCCTACCATCCCCCCCTGCCCTCCTAAAAATATGGGCTTTTGGCGCAGCATCACCCCATTGGGCACATCTCCGATCAGAGATGGGGTTGCCTTGTCCTGATACGGAGTAAAATTAAAGTGAATGTAGCTGCTTCCGACTTCGCTGTGGTTTTTCCGGCTGGTTCCGCCGGCCATCAGACAGTCGCAAAAATTAATGAGGCTTCCAAGAGTTACAAAAGGAAATAAGATGGTCTGCTTTAGTCCGACGGTATGGGCGCCGCTTGCCTCTTCTTCGAGAATAGTCCCTTCGCGGATATGCGCGCCGGACCCCATGGACGCACCTTTTAGAAAAACCGATTCTTTGAAATATCCTCCCTTAAGCTCCACATCCGGACCGATCTGACAGTTTTCAATGACAACCGGCCCCTCATTACCGATCCGGACCTTTCCGGATATTAGGGTCGATCGGCCTGAAATCCTGCATCCCCCGTAAATCACCACCTGATCCCCTGAAATCTGATCCGGATTCACATCCTCATGAATATGCACGCTCTCAGGAGTTAAGATCTTTACTCCTTTTTCCACCAGCCGGGTAATCCGGTTCTTTTCATTCATCAGAAGGCACCTCCCAAAGATGCTCTGTAAACGGTTTCGTATTTTTCCACAACCGCCTGGATTGAGAAATGGTCCTGAATTCGAATTCTGGCCTTATGACCCAGATTTTTTCTTTCTTCCCGGGACATGTCCAGGATTTTTAAAACAGCCTCGGAGAGCGCCTCAGGATCATTAGGAGGGATTACAGATCCGGTTTCTCCGACAATGAGAGACGAATCCCCCACATCGGTGACAACACACGGGACTTCACATGCCATGGCTTCGCCGATGACATTTGAAAATCCTTCGCTTAATGAGCACGATACGACCAGATCCATCGCAGCCATGACCTTCGGCATGTCATCCCGGCGTCCTAAAAGGTGGACTGAATTTAATAGATGGAATTTGTGAATCCATGCTCCAAGGAGTTCATTCCTTTCATCGCATCCTTCTCCGCAAAGAATAAACCGGGCTTTTCTTTGAACGTTAAGGATCTTCTCTGCAGCCTCAAGAAAAATATGATGCGCCTTGACCGGATGAAATCTGGCAAACAGCCCTATGCAGGGCGCATGTTCAGGAACGGCAAGCTCTTCTTGAACCTGTTTTCTGCTCTGTTCATCCGGCCTGAACAGATCCAGATCAAATCCATTGGGGATAAAAAGATTTTTTCTTGAGATATATCCGATCTTCTCATGCCCCTCTTTTCCGTTTAACGAATTGAATATGATTCCATGCGTCAGGCGGGAAAAGCCCCATCCCAGGGCCACCATCAATGCGGTCATCGGTTTGTATGCTTCTCGTTGTCGAATAGAGGCTTGAATATTCCAGATCACCGGTATTTTTCCGTTTAACGCAGAAGCGATCGATCCGAGAA
>JBFMEI010000360.1:0-2618 GCA_040753295.1 Thermodesulfobacteriota bacterium
TCCCCCGATTTTATATCTATATCCTCAGCGTCATATTCGTCACGGCTATTCTCGCCATGAGCTTGAACCTTGTTGTGGGACATGGCGGACTTTATCAATTCCATCACGGTGTCTTCTACGGCATCGGCGCCTATACCTTTGCCCTGTTTTTAACCAAAACCTCTCTGCCGCTATGGATCGGATTTATCGCCGGACCCGTGGTCGCCTCGCTCACCGGACTTCTCATCGGACTCTTTTGCGTAAGATTAAACCGGCTCTACTTTGGAATGCTTCAGATATCCCTGGGATCACTGGTCTGGGCTATTGTGTTTCGATGGTACGGATTTACCGGAGGAGACGACGGGATTCACGGCATTCCCATTCCGGACCTTCTTTCTTCGATTAATCGATCCTACTATTTTATCCTGGCTGTTCTAGTGGTCTGTCTGATCCTGATTTATCGGATCCTCAAATCCCCGTTCGGAGGAATCCTCCAGGCGATCCGGGATAATCCGGACCGGTGCGCGGCGGTGGGAATCAACGTCCGTAAGCATCAACTGGTTGCCATTGGAATCGCAACCTTTTTTGCCGGAGTCGCCGGTGTTTTGTTTGTTGTGGTGGAAAGATCGGTATTCCCGGATCTCCTCTTTTGGGTATTGTCTCTGGAAATATTCATCATGTGTCTGCTGGGAGGATGGTTCACCTTCTCAGGGCCTGTATTGGGAGCGGCAATCATGGTTTCCCTTCGGACCTTTGCAGGCGTCTATACCGAATACTGGACTCTTATCCTCGGAGTCATCCTTATCCTTCTGATCTTCTTCCTTCCGGAAGGGGTCATGGGATATGCAATCGAGCGATTCAAAGAAAAAGAACCTGTAGAAAAAAAGTAATCCATTCCATGCTAACGGTTCAAAACATACAAAAATCCTTTGATGACTTCAAAGCTGTTGCCGGTGCGAATTTATCGGTTGAAAAGGGAGAGGTCGTCGCCGTGATCGGCCCGAACGGCGCCGGAAAAACAACACTTTTCAACTTGATCACCGGCCAGTTGAAACCCGATGCCGGAAAGATTTCATTCAACGGAGAAGAGGTCACGGGACTTTCCCCCCATCGCATCTGTAAAAAAGGGATCGCCCGGTCTTTTCAAATCGCAAATATCTTTCATCGTCTTTCCGCGTTTCGAAACGTTCAGGTGGCAGTTTTGTCGCAGCAGAATAAAAGCTTCACCCTATTTCATGCCGCAAAAAAAATGGTAGTGGATCAGACCTATCAAATCCTCGAAAGTGTCGGCCTTTTTGAAAAAAGCCATAAAATTGCCGGTTCCCTCTCCCACGGGGATCAGCGGATCCTCGAAATCGCCATTGCCCTGGGAAATAAACCGAAACTGTTGATTCTGGACGAACCTACTGCAGGCATGTCGCCTGAGGAAACCGCAACCACCATTTCATTAATCACTCGACTTGCCGAAACCCAGGGACTCACCATCCTTTTCTGTGAGCATGATATGGACGTGGTGTTTGGAGTCTCCCATCGGATCATGGTCATGGAGCACGGCAGAACGATTATTCAGGACTCTCCGGATACGGTTAAAAAAAACCGGGAGGTTCAGAGAGCTTATCTGGGAAGTGACTGATGCTGAGCGTTGAGAATATCCATACTTTTTATGGATTAAGCCATATCCTTTTCGATGTCTCGTTGAAGATCGACAAAGGGCAGGTGGTCTGCCTGCTGGGGAGAAACGGGGCCGGAAAGACAACTACCCTTAAAAGTATTATGGGCTTAACACCTCCTCGAAATGGAAAAATCATTTTTAAAAATGAAGTCATCTCCGGAAAAGCACCTTATCTTTTGGCGAGAAAAGGGATCGGATATGTTCCGGATGATCGACGTATTTTTGCGGATTTAACCGTGGCTGAAAATCTGGAGATCGCCGCAAGGGGATCCGGAGAGAGGGATGATTGGAATAAAGAAAAGGTCTATGAGCTTTTTCCGGCACTGAAGTCCTTTTCAGACCGGAAAGGAGGGCTCCTCAGCGGCGGTGAACAGAAAATGCTTGCCATTGCCCGGGCGCTGATGGGGAATCCGGAACTCCTTCTCCTGGACGAACCGACCGAAGGGCTGGCGCCGGCGATGGTTCAAGTTTTCAAAGACCGTATCCGGATCCTCAAGGAAGCAGGGCTGACTGTCCTTCTGGCGGAACAGAACGTGAAGTTTACCCTCGACTTGAGCGACTTCGGATATATCATTGACGACGGGAGGATCTGCTTCAGGGGAACGGTGACCGAACTTCAGGAAAATAGAGAGATCCGGAAAATGTGCGGCATTTGATTGATTCGGATCTTTCTTTTATACTATACTCGACAAGGAGAAATCAGATGGGTTATTTTGATGTCCCAGGACTCAAAAAAGTGGCTCTGGCCGAAGGCGTGACTCTTCGGCTTGTTTCCGGAGAAAAGATGAGCATGGCCTTCTATTCGCTCAACCCTCATGCGATCATTCCGGAACACGCCCATCCTCACGAGCAGATGGGAACGGTTCTAAAAGGCTCCCTGCAACTGACGATCGGAGGGGTTGAAAAAATCGTGACCCAGGGAATCGCATACCATGTTCCATCGAATCTTCCTCACGGCGGCAGATGT
>JBFMEI010000361.1:0-2616 GCA_040753295.1 Thermodesulfobacteriota bacterium
TGCTTATCCCCATGACCGAGTTTTCCCTGGGTCTCACGGGTGACATCAACGACATCATGAATGCCCACAACCTGGCTATGGTTGCCTTAACCGCCAGAATGCAGCATGAACGAAACTACAATGATGAGCAACTGAAACGCCTCACAGCCATGCGACGGCTCGATATCGATCCGACCCGGGTCGAGATGGGATGGATCATCGATTACTGCGCCCAGTCTCTGAGAAACCTCGTGATCGGTCTGGGCGGGCGTCAGGACGGCTTCACCATGCAGAGCAAATTCGGGATTGCCGTGAGTTCCGAATGCATGGCCATTCTGGCGATCATTCGGGATCTGGCCGATCTGAAAGAAAGACTCAACAACATCACAGTCGCCTTTGATAAAAGCGGAAAACCCGTCACTACCGGAGACCTGGAAGTCGGAAACGCCATGACCGCCTGGATGCGCAACACCATCAATCCGACCCTCATGTGCACGGCAGAATATAATCCCTGCTTTGTTCATGCCGGCCCTTTTGCCAACATCGCCGTCGGCCAGAGCTCCATCATCGCCGACCGGATCGGATTGAAGCTCTTTGATTATCATGTTACCGAAAGCGGATTTGCGGCAGACATCGGATTTGAAAAGTTCTGGAACGTCAAATGCCGTTACAGCGGTCTTAAACCCCATGTCTCCGTCCTGACCACCACCATCCGGGCCCTCAAAATGCACGGCGGAGGACCCAAGGTCGTCCCAGGAATCGCTCTGCCTGAAGAATACCGGAAAGAGAACGTGGGGCTGGTGGAAAAAGGCTGCGCCAATATGGTTCACATGATCAACGTGATTCGGAAATCCGGCATGAACCCGGTGGTCTGCATCAACTGTTTCCATACCGATACGGCCGAAGAAATCAAGGCTGTTCGAAAAGCCGCTGAGGCTGCCGGAGCCCGGTGCGCCAAATCAGAACACTGGGCAAAAGGGGGCGAAGGCGCTCTGGAACTTGCCGATGCCGTCATCGACGCCTGCAAAGGAAAAAGCGAATTTAAATTCCTCTATCCCATGGAGATGAAACTGCGGGATCGCGTGGCCACCATCGCTAAAGAAGTGTATGGGGCGGATGGAGTCGACTGGGCGCCGGAAGCCGAAGCCAAGGCCAAGATGCTGGAAAACGATCCGAAATACAACGATTATACCACCATGATGGTTAAAACTCATCTCAGCTTGACCCATGAACCTACGAAAAAAGGGGTCCCCAAAGGATGGCGTCTTCCGATCCGGGATGTCCTCATCTATTCGGGAGCCAAATTCCTCTGCCCGTGCGCCGGCACGATCAGTCTGATGCCTGGAACCAGCTCCAACCCGGCTTTCCGCCGAGTGAACGTGGATGTTAACACCGGAAAGGTGAGCGGTCTGTTCTAACCGGAAACGCGTTGATCAGATGAAAAGGGCCTGTTTTATACAGGCCCTTTTGTTATCCTTCTGGTACCGGCAATGCTGAATTCAGGTTTGATTTGCGCAACCAGTAGGGATGGATCAAATCCTCGAAAATCGTCATCGCAGCTTCAGCACCCTGCCCTGCCGCAGTAACGATCTGTTTGTATCCTCCCTCCACATCCCCGGCAGAATAGATTCCTGCAATACCGGTTCGGTGTCTTTCGTCTTTTTTGATATAGCCGTCCGGAGTCAGTGCGACTCCGATCTTTTTCGCCAATTCGACGGCAGGTTCATATCCGATAGCCACAAATACTCCATCAGCGCGATGGACGCTTCTTTCCCCTGTTATGGTATTTGAAAGAAGAATCTCCTCAACCCGGCTTTTTCCCCGGATCTCCCTGATTTCCGAATTCCAGATCACCGGAATCTGATTTTCCTTGAGCTGTTGAATCAAAAATTCCTGAGCCCTCAAAGAATCCCGGCGATGCACCAGAGATACGGAAACGCCCATCTGATGCAGGTGGAGCGCTTCGGTCACCGCACTGTTCCCTCCTCCCACCATGAAGACTCTTTTGCCTCTGAATAACGGGCCGTCACAGGTGCTGCAGTAACTGACGCCTCTTCCGGAAAACCGGGATTCTCCTTCAGCACCCAGGCGTTTATGGACAGCACCTGTGGCGAGAAGAACCGCTTTTGTGATAAATCTGCGACGGTTTGACACGAGATGAATCGGATCTCCGGGATTGATATCGACAACTGTCTCTCCCTGAAAAATCTGAACATACTGAAGTGCATGACTCACCATGATATCCACCAAAGCCTTACCGCCGACCTGAGTAAAACCGGGATAATTTTCAACGACAGGAGTCGTGGCGACCTGGCCGCCCAAGGCATCCCGTTCGACAACAACGGATTTGATTCCGCTTCGAACCGCATAAATTCCGGCAGTCAGACCTGCCGGTCCGCCTCCCACGATCACCAGATCGGTTTCAATCAATTCGGCGTCGTTTTCCGGAATAAAAAGGGTCTGAGGTTCCAATTTTCTCAATGAAGATGCGAAAACCTCCTCGGATTGGGCTCCATGGCCGATCATGACCTCATTGGCAAACGTCATGGGAACACTTTGAGCCCCATACGCCTCTGCCATTTCAGGCCGGCTTTGAATATCAATCATTTCAACAGAAACGATCTCCGGCTTCGCCAC
>JBFMEI010000362.1:0-2609 GCA_040753295.1 Thermodesulfobacteriota bacterium
ATCATCCTGCCGGCCATGAAGACCATTACACCGGTCACAGCCGTTCTTCTGTTCCTTCAGGGTTTGGCCATTTTCTATCAACGCATCTATTTCCTGGTAAAAGGGGAGGAATTCAAATGTTAGACTTAAGTCCGGGCTGGATCACCTTCCTGATGTTTGCGGGATTACTCATCGGGTTGTTCATGGGACACCCGCTGGCCTTTATCCTGGGAGGTCTGGCGGTCTTTTTCGGATATATCACCTGGGGTCCGGGAGCGTTTTTCGTCTTTTCGAACCGCATTGTGGGCGTCATGGACAACTTCATTCTGGTTGCCATCCCGCTCTTTATCTTTATGGCCAATCTCCTTCAGCACTCGGGTGTGGCGGATAATCTCTTTCTATCACTGCGGTACCTGATGGGTCCGGTGAGAGGCGGGGTGGCCATGGCAGTCGTCGTGGTGAGCACCATCTTTGCCGCATGTACCGGCGTCATCGGGGCTTCGGTCGTGACCATGGCCCTCCTGGCCATGCCCATCATGCTCAAATACGGGTATGACAAAAGCTTAACCGCAGGGACCATCTGTGCCTCAGGGACCCTGGGGATCCTGATTCCCCCCAGCATCATGCTGGTTCTCATGGGGGATCAGACCGGATTGTCGGTCGGAAAGCTTTTCCTGGGGGGGATACTCCCGGGGGTGCTCCTTTCAACCCTCTATATTCTATATATTGCCGTCACCTGCTGGAGACACCCGGAAAAGGGACCCCCTCTCTCCATGGAAGAACGGGCCGCAGTTCCGGTTAAAAAACGGATCTCCATGGCCGCCATCAACCTGGTACCCCCTTCCCTTCTGATCCTTGGGGTCCTGGGGGCCATCTTTTCGGGGATTGCCACTCCAACCGAGGCATCCGGAGTCGGGGCTTTTTTGGCGCTGATCATGACCATCGCCTACCGCCAGTTCAGTTGGAAAATGCTCAGGGAGGTCGTTCTTTCCACCGGCCGGACCGTTTCCATGGTCATGATTATCCTCGTCGGAGCCTCCTGTTTTACGGGCGTGTTCATGGGAATCGGGGGAGGCCAGGTCTTGACCGATCTCATTTTCAACCTCGGGATGGGGAACAAGTGGCTCATCCTGGCGATCATGATGTTCATCATCTTTCTTTTAGGAGCCCTCATCGACTGGATCGGGATTGTCTTCATCACATTCCCCATCTTCCTGCCGATTGTCAAACAGCTCGGATTTGATCCCTTGTGGTTCACCGTCTGCGTTTCGGTGAATCTCCAGAACTCGTTTTTGACGCCTCCCTTCGGGTATGCCCTCTTCTATCTTAAAGGGGTGGCCCCTCCGGGAGTCACCACAATGGATGTCTATAAGGGGATCGTTCCGTTTATTATCCTCATGCTTATCGGGTTGGCTGTCTGCATCTTACTCCCGTCCTGGGTCCTCTATCTCCCAAACCTCATCGAAGGGTAACCCCTCTAAAAATAACTCCCTGAAGCCGATAACAGGCGGCTTCAGGGAGGTTCATTCAACGGATTCTTTCCTTTAAGGTTATCCCTTAAGATTCAATGACGACTGAAGCCTGACGGTCAAACGGATTGGTGCGCATGGCCAGAGAAAAGAGATACGGATAGTGGATCTTCAAATATTCCATATAGTCCAGCCATTGATGAATCAGCAGCCGGTAAGCGCGGTTGATATCCCCGTTGAGGTGGGCCTGGTCTTTTTCCGGAGTTTGATCCAGATCTTTCCGGTAAGCCAGCTCCTCGGCCAGATGAAAAACCGCCCTTAAGAGATCCGTGAAGGATTCATGCTCTAGAAGGGTCGGGTTTTCAAGAAGCCTCACCATAAAATCTCTCTGGCTGATGAGAAAATCCTTCAATATTTGAAGATCTGTAAAGGAGGTATTAACTCCGAATTTTGCTCTGCGCAGATTTTCGTTGATCTTTGAAAACTCCTCGTGGGTCCATTTTTCACTGATGATCATCTCTTCTCGAAACTCCTCGAACCGGGGATCTGATCCGGCGAAAAGCCGGATCAGCCGATTCCCGGCTTCACTGAAAAAGACTCCGATCACCATGTTGAGTTTTTTCATCCTGACCATCTTTTCCCGGCGGCTTAACATCAGCTCCGTTGCATTGGCAATAACTCCCAGAAAAGTCCCCACGCCTGTAACGATCAACAGGATGGCGATGATTTTTCCGCTTGATGAAGCCGGTACAATATCCCCATACCCCACGGTGGCCATGGTAACGATGATATAGTAAAAGGCATCGATGAGAGACCGTTTTTCAACGAACATGAAGGCCATCGTCCCTGAAAAAAGGACTCCCAGAAATACGATGCAATGAATGGCGAGTCTAAAACGGATCGGATCATGCGTCATCTTGAAAAACCCTTTTCAATCAAATGCCGAATCAGTAAAAAATGGAATAATTCATCAGAACCGGTTTTTAAAAATAGCACATCAAAAGGTTTCTGGAAAAGGGAAAAGATCCGATTGGTCGACTAAAATCGACGAAAATGGCTTGCAAAAATACCGGGTATTGCATAAAATTTTATTTGACGATTTCCTAAATTGAGAGATTGTTGAGTTTCCTGTCATTATTAAAAACAATCAATTTAGGGATT
>JBFMEI010000363.1:0-2607 GCA_040753295.1 Thermodesulfobacteriota bacterium
GGATCGAAGAACCTCGATATCCAATATTCCGGAAAGCTCCTTTGCAACAGTACTTTTTCCGGATGCAGGCATTCCGAAAACAATCCACAACGTCGGTCGCGAAAACCGGATGGCGCAATGATAGGCAATGTCCAAATATTTTTGGGCTTCCTTTTCGGTTATTCGATGAAGCCGGTTATCGACATCGAGCTCTGTGCATCGCAGAGCGTTGACCTTGGCTCTGACCATCGCCCGGTAGCATTTGTAAAAATCCATAAGGACATAGGTGTCGGAATCGCCGCTGACTTGAACATAACTGCGGATCAACGCTTCGGAGATCTCCGGAAAACCCAGAAAATCCAGATCCATGGATAAAAAAGCGAGGTCGCAGGTGACATCCGAGAATCGAAAACGGGTATTGAATTCAATGCAATCGATGATTTGAATACCATCCGTAAAATAGATGTGATCGCAACGCAGATCTCCGTGGCAGTCTCTAATTTTGCCGTTTCGGATCCGTTGGTTGAACAGCTCCTTTCGTCGCTGCAGAAATGACCGGGTTGTTGAGCGGATGATTTGAAACAGATCGGTCCCGGAAAGGGAAGGCATATGGGATTGAATCTGGGAAAAATTTTCTTCACAATTTCCATTGACGACTTCCCACGATCCGAATGAGTCGATCTCATCTCCGGCTTCTGCATGATCGTAGAAATCAGACAGCTTCCGGGCCAGCGTTTCGATCTCTTTTAAGCCGATCCGGTGGCCTCGCAATCGCATCTCCATGGAATCTTCTTCCGGGAGCTGCTTCATCTTCACCGCGTATTCGACGACATTCCCCGTTTCATCCGGAAAATATCGCCCGTCATGGAATGAAACGGACGTCACTTCCAGATAGACTCCTGTGGAAAGGCGTCGATTTAAAGAGACCTCCTCATGACAGAAGTGCTTTCGGTTCTCGAGGGTGGTAAAATCCAGAAATCCCAGATTGAGAGGTTTTTTAATTTTATAGACATAGGCCCCGGTTAAAAACAGTTTAGAAATATGAGTTTCACGGCTGTCGACATGATCCACCGGGTGGGGATAAAACTTAGGCTGGGACATGACTTCGAAGATGGCAGGCTGATGATCCATATCCAAAATCTTTCTCCGGAATCCTTCAAAGAGTATGGGGTTCAGGCAATTCCGGTCCGGATGCGCGTTCGAGGTCCGCTTCCTCCTTCGGGCTGCCAGTTTTTTGGAAGCCGGAGCTCGTTCATGAGGTGCAGTCTGTTCTGCTTTTTTAATCTAAAATAGATCAGGGCCCAGGCGCAAGGCGTATGGGCATCAACTTCGCATGCCCCATTCTGGGAGCCTCCGCATGGACCGTTGAAAAGGCTTTTAGCACATCGGGCCACCGGGCAGATTCCGCCGGTATAGGTCAGCACACAATCCCCGCACCCCCGGCACATCTCATTCCAGACACCGGGTTTGAGGGAAGCGCCGAGGAATGTCGTATTCAGCGCCGGATAGACGGGAAGAGGCTCGAACGCATCGGCCATGGTTTGAACACCGGCTCCGCAGGCCAGGGAAAGGATTGCATCCGTGTGCGGACCGATTTCCTGATAGGCCGAAACCAGATCCAGTTCACATTGCCTCAAGATGGAGCCGGCCGTGAATTCAGGAGGATCTTCCGGGTAATGCCGGATTTGGGATAATTCCGCTGCCAGAAGTCTGGCTTCGCGTTCACCTCCGGAAAGACATACGGTGACGCAACTTCCACACCCGAGAATCAATACATGGTTATGCTGAGACAGAACGGGAATCAGTTCATGGATGGGTTTTAAATCTCCGACGATCATGATCATACCTCTTTTTCATTGGATGAGCGGAATGGATCATACGCCCGGGCTAAGAAATCGATTGACTCCCGGTGCTGCGGGCAAAGAGGCTGCTGCCCGGTTCCCAGTTTATCGGCTACGGCCTTTCCATACGGTACCGGATCTATGATCCGGCCGCAAACCCGGCATCGAATAAGATCAAGAGTGACGATTTTATCCCATGGGCCCATCATCAGATACTGGAATTCAATGGCCTGCTGGGGGCATATCCGCCAGCAGTTACCACAGCGGGCGCACCGGGTCATATTGTGAAGCAGTGTTCTCCGGTTCTTTCGATCCTGAAAATCGAGGGCATCTGCAGGACAATTCTGCACACAGGCCAGGCAGCCGTTGCATCTGGTATTGACTTTAAAGTAGGGCATGCATCTATCTCCGTTTAAAACCTGAATTTTTGGTAACAATAAGGTTTGAAGCTGATTGACGCAACCGGGAGAGATTCGAATTTTCAGGTTTCTCATAACTTAAACTTCCCGGAAAACAAAACCGGACGCATTGCGGATCTCCATTGCACAAATCGCATTTAAAGACTCTATGTCGGCTGTGATCATACCCCATGGCGCCGAACGGGCATGCGGAAACGCACATCCGGCAACTGATACAACGGTGATAATCGATGATGATCCTGCCGAGATTAAGATCTCTGGAGATGGCCTCACGCGGACAGACCGTCATACATGGTGCATCTTCACACTGCCGGCAGTTGATCGGAATGTATATTCCATGCAGATGCCGGGGGATGATTCGAATTCTG
>JBFMEI010000364.1:0-2599 GCA_040753295.1 Thermodesulfobacteriota bacterium
CATTAAATTCGGAATGATTCCTGAATTCATTGGAAGGCTTCCGGTTATCGCCACCCTTGATGAATTGACGATTAACTCCCTGATCCGGATTCTGAAAGAGCCCAAAAATGCGCTTATCAAGCAATTTGAAAAACTTTTTGAGCTTGAAGGGGTCAATCTCCGATTCACGGACAGCGCCCTCACCGGACTGGCAAAAGAAGCTGTCAAGCGGAAGTCCGGAGCGCGCGGGCTCCGGGCAATTCTGGAAAACTGCCTGCTCGATATCATGTACGAGCTTCCTTCCATAAAGAACGTCAAGGAATGCGTTGTGAGCGAAGATGTGGTTATGCACCACGAAGATCCGATCCTGTTATACGAGCAGGAAAAGAAAAAGGCTTAATTAAATATGGTTACTATTCCGAAATTTTTCAAAGAAGAAGGGCAGCGCACCTCCAGCAGGATGCTCCCGCTCCTTCCTTTAAGAGATATTGTTGTTTTTCCCCATATGGTCGCCCCGTTGTTCGTGGGAAGAGATAAGTCCGTCAATGCATTGACAGACGCCATGAACAAAGAGAAAAATATTTTCCTGGCCACCCAGAAAAAAGCCGGGATCGATAATCCCACGGAAAAAGACATCAACCTTATCGGCACCATCGGGAGTGTCCTTCAGTTGCTTCGCCTCCCGGACGGTACGGTCAAAGCCCTGGTGGAAGGAAAATCAAGGGCTAAAATCAACCGCTTTATCCCCAATGAAGGCTTTTTCCAGGTTGAGATTGAGCTCATCCCGGACATTGAAGTCTCGGCATTTGAAGGAGAAGCCCTGAAACGCGCCATTGTCCAGAGCTTTGATGAATATGCCAAGCTGAATAAAAACCTCTCAAAGGATTTGATTAAAAATATCAACACCATCTCAAGCCTGTCTCAGCTTTCCGACACGGTGGCCGCTCATTTTTCATTCAAGCTCGAAGACAAACAGCAGCTTCTGGAAGCTTCGGATCTGGAAAGCCGGCTCTCCCTTCTCCTCCGCCTGGTCCGGACGGAAATCGATATTTTTAAGATGGATCAGCGGATCAAAGGGCGAATTAAAGAGCAGATGGAAAAGGTTCAGAAGAATTTCTATCTCACGGAACAGATGCGCGCCATCAAAAAAGAGATGGGGGCTGACGAGGATCCGAGTGAAGAGCTGAATGAGCTGGAAAAGCGGATCAAGCGAAAAAAGATGTCGAAGGAGGCGTCTGCCAAGGTCCGCCAGGAATTTCGAAAACTCAAACTCATGACGCCCATGTCGGCCGAAGCCACCGTGGTGAGAGGGTATATTGAATGGCTGATCAGCCTTCCCTGGTTTGAAAAAACCAAAATCCGGAACGACATTACGGAAGCGGAAACCATTTTAAATGAAGATCATTACGGCCTTGAAAAGCCTAAAGAGAGGATCCTCGAATATCTGGCCGTTCAATCCCTGGTCAAAAAAATCAAAGGACCGATTTTGTGCTTTGTGGGGCCTCCCGGCGTGGGAAAGACTTCTCTTGCCAAATCGATTGCACGGGCGACCGGAAGAAAATTCATCCGCCTTTCCCTGGGCGGCGTCCGGGACGAAGCTGAAATCCGGGGGCACCGCCGCACCTATATCGGCGCCATGCCCGGAAAAATAATTCAGTCTTTGAGAAAAATCGGGGTCAACAATCCGGTCTTCTGCCTGGATGAAGTGGATAAGATGAGCATGGATTTCAGGGGAGACCCCTCGGCAGCGCTTCTTGAAGTCCTTGATCCTGAGCAAAACTTCAGCTTCAATGACCATTATCTCGACGTCGATTATGATCTGACGGATATCCTGTTCATCACCACGGCGAATACACTTCCTGACATCCCGCTTCCGCTCCAGGACCGCATGGAAATCATCCGCCTCCCGGGGTATACCGAATATGAGAAACTTCATATCGCCGAACAATTCTTAATTCCAAAACAGATTACCACCAACGGCCTGGAAGGGAAGAAGATCGTTTTTTCACGAAGCGCGATTTCCACCATCATCAACCGGTATACCCGTGAAGCCGGTGTCAGAAACTTAGAGCGCGAAATCGCCTCCATCTGCCGGAAAATCGCAAAAGAGGTGATGAAACAGAAGAAAGAGGATCAGTTCCAGATATCGTCCAAATCCGTGATTAAATTCCTGGGCCCTCCGCGCTTTCGAGAAAGTCAGATCGAAGAAAAAGATCAGATCGGGATGGTCACGGGCCTGGCATGGACTCAGGTGGGTGGAGAGCTTCTCATGGTGGAGACCCTCACCATGCCCGGAAAAGGAGAGCTGATCATCACCGGAAAGCTCGGAGATGTCATGAAGGAGTCCGCCCAGGCAGCAGTGAGCTACGTCAGGTCCAGAGCCCAGTGCCTCATGATGGATGATAAATTTCATAAGGAACTGGATCTTCATATCCATATTCCCGAAGGCGCCATCCCCAAAGACGGCCCTTCTGCCGGGATTGCCATGTGCACATCCATTGTCTCGGCATTGACAAAGCGTCCGGTTCACCGGGATATCGCCATGACCGGAGAAATCACCCTGCGGGGGCGGATTCTGCCGATCGGAGGATTAAAAGAGAAGATCCTTGCAGCCCACAGA
>JBFMEI010000365.1:0-2597 GCA_040753295.1 Thermodesulfobacteriota bacterium
CCGGAACATTATTGTGGTATATCCATTTTCTGCTCTGCTTTACCGGTCTGGCTTATCTTCCTTTCAGTAAAATGTTTCATATCTTCACCAGTCCGTTAAGCCTTGTCGTTAACGTGGTTATGGATCGAAGTCGATCCGACCCTGCCAATATCGCCACGATTCAAATGATCGAACTCGACGCGTGCACCCATTGCGGAATCTGCAGTATCAGATGTTCGGTGGGAATTCTTTTTGAAGAGCGATCCAATATCAATATCCTTCCTTCAGAAAAACTGAAAGCCGTGAAGAGACTGGCGGCCGGAAAAAAATTGGGTCTCCAGGAACTCAAGATCCTTCTTGAGGGGCTTTGCCTTTGCACCAATTGCCTGCGCTGTACCCTGGTATGCCCGGTAGGGATCAATTTGCAGGAATTGTGGCTTAAAGCCAGAGAGCTGCTGCTGCAAAACGAGTTTCCGGAAATCCTCCTCCTCTCCCCGCTCTCCCTCTATCGGGGGTTGATCCGCAATCGACTCACCCCGGATCAGTACCAAAATCCATTAACCCGGACTCAAAACACCGTTACCGAAAAACTCGGTTTAGTCGATGTCTGCAACAATACATTAACCCATCTTCATATGAACCGGGATCTGATCAACAACCTGAAAGCGTCGGTCCAAGGCAGCACTCTTTCTTATTGCTTTAACTGTAAAACCTGCACCCTGTCCTGTCCGGTGGTTAAAAATTTCGATAACCCGCGTCAAGCCCTGGGACTGGAGCCTCATCAGATTATCCACGCCGCAATTTTGGGCCTTGGAGGCCTGATCTACAGCGCGAAAATGCTCTGGACTTGTCTCGGATGCTACCAGTGCCAGCAGGATTGCCCACAGGGCGTTCAGGTGACAGATCTGTTTTATGAGTTAAAGAATCTCGCGGTTGAGGAATTTAAAAAGAAATCCGATTTATCTTAAACAGGGAAAAGATTATGCCGTTTGCCGTCTTTCGATGTTGCCCGACATCCATGTTTCTAAAATATTATGAATCGTCAACCGATGCTGTTTTAAAAACACTTGGAATCGAATTTATCGATCTGAAGGATTTCAACTGCTGCGGATATCCGTTGAAAAATTTCAGCTTTAACGCTTCCGTGTTGTGTTCAGCCAGAAACCTGTCTCTCGCGGAAGCCCGGGGACTCGATATTGTGACATTATGCAGCTGCTGTTATGGCACCCTGACCCAGGCGCAGGAAATATTGCAGAAAGACCCCGAATTAAAAAAAAGAACGAATGCACTCCTGAACAAGGAAGGGCTGTCCTTGACGACCTCAGTTAGGGTCAGACATCTCCTTGAAGTGTTGTATGATGATCTGGGTCCGGAAAAAATTGAAGCACGTCTGATTTGCCGGTTTAAGGACCTGCATGTGGCGGTTCAGTACGGCTGTCATTTTCTGCGTCCTAAAACAAAGGCCCAAACCAGCAGGACCGGGACACCGCCTTCTCTGGATCGACTGGTGGAAATCACCGGGGCAAAAATCATCCATTGGCAGAAACAATTCGACTGCTGCGGGTCTCCCATGCTGGGCATTTACAACGATCTCTCAGCGGATTTGAAAGAAACCAAAATCGCGAATGCCAGGAGTTCCGGAGCTGACATCATCTGCGTATCCTGTGTCTACTGTCAACTTCAATTCAACCATGCCCATCACCTGATCCCTCCGAAAGCCGAAGAAAAAGAGAACCTTCCTTCGATCCTTTTCCCGCAGCTTTTGGGTCTTGCGCTCGGAATAGACGGAAAAGTATTGGGAATTGATCAAACCGTATCGGATCAGCAGGGAATCATGAGTCATCTGGTATCAAACGGGCGTTGAAATGAAAGCGTTTTCCGATCGAAAGTTGCCGGTTTTAACGGTTATGAAAGTTTTTTGTATACTCAGTGACGAGCGTGCCTACCGGTCCAGATCACCCACCATGTTCATCCGGGTTCTGAAACATCTCGGCATCAACGGAACTTATGTTCCATTTATGGTCAAACCGGAGAACCTCGGGCAAGCAGTTCAAAGTCTTAATATTTTAAATATTGCCGGTGCCAATGTCACGGTCCCTTATAAGGAGAAGATTATCCCCTATTTGGATGTTCTCTCGGAAGGGGCAAACATCATCGGTTCAATTAACACTATCGTTCGGAGTGGAGATGAACTCAAGGGATATAATACCAATGCCGTCGGGATTATGGATGCCTTGAGCAGCGCCGGATTTGATCCTGAAGGAAAATCGGCGCTGGTATTCGGATCCGGAGGCGCTGCCAGGTCGGCTCTTTTTATTTTAAACTGGCTGAGAACCAACTCTGTCTTTGTCACCGGACGCAATGATGATAAAATCCATCATGTGGTCGACCGCATCGGTGGTGAAGCGCTCCCGTTGAATCTCCTGAGGGAAAAAACACCGCCGGTCGATCTCATCGTCAACGCCACCTCAATTTCAAGTCCTGAGGAATCCCCTGAAATGGCGGCGCTTGTGGAAAAGCTCAATATCGCGGAGTGTCGGTTTATCCTGGATCTTAACTATGGGCGGACTCATAATTTCTGGCATGAAATGGCCCGTCGCCATCGGATCCGCTTTATG
>JBFMEI010000366.1:0-2596 GCA_040753295.1 Thermodesulfobacteriota bacterium
TTTTAAGAACCCATATCGCCTATGGAAGTCCAAACAAACAGTATACCGCAGATGCTCATGGCGCTCCTCTGGGCGTTGAAGAGGTGAGTTTAACCAAAAAACGGCTGGGATGGACGGAAGAGACTCCGTTTTTTATTCCACCGGAAGTTAAGACCCTTGCCCCGGAATGCATCAAAACCGGAGAAACCATGGAGCGTCGATGGGAAGAGGGGCTGCTGGAATATCAGAATAAGTTTCCGGAGCTGGGAGCTGCTTTTAAAGAGGCCATCGATCAGAACCTGCCGGATGGATGGGATGAAGCCCTTCCGGTCTTCTCGGCACCGGAAAAACCCATGGCCACCCGGTCCGCTTCGGGAAAAGTCCTCAATCTCCTGGGAAAACGGGTCTTCTCTCTCATCGGCGGATCCGCTGATCTGGCTCCTTCAAATAATACACTTCTCTCGTTTTCCGAGGATTTCCAGAAAAACAGCTACCATGGACGGAATATCCGTTTCGGGGTCAGGGAACATGCCATGGCCGCTGTTCTTTCAGGGATGGCCCTCCATGGAGGGTTAAGACCCTACGGCGGCACTTTTCTGGTATTTGCCGATTACATGCGTCCCTCCATCCGCCTGGCAGCCCTGATGAAAATTCCGGTGATTTATGTTTTCACTCACGACAGCGTGGCGGTCGGCGAAGACGGGCCGACCCATCAGCCTGTGGAACATCTGGCTTCCTTGAGGGGAATTCCGGGACTTTGTGTGATCCGACCCGCGGACGCCAATGAAACATCCCAGGCCTGGCGCTGCGCCCTTGAGAGAACCCATGGGCCGACAGCCATTATCCTGAGCCGGCAGAACCTTCCCGTCATTGATCAAAATCAGTATGCCGGGGCTGAAGCGCTCGCCAAAGGCGCGTATATCCTTTCAGACTGTTCGGGGGTTCCTGATCTGATGATGGTCGCCAGCGGCTCGGAGGTCTCTCTGGTGCTTCACGCCGCCGAACTTCTTTCCCAAGAGAATATCGCCGTAAGAGTCGTAAGCATGCCGAGCTGGGAATTGTTTGAAGCGATGCCCGACGACTATAAAGAGTCGGTTTTCCCATCCCGGCTTCCGGTCCGGCTGATCGTTGAGGCCGGTTCTCCCATGGGGTGGGAGCGATATGCAGGAAAAGAGGGGGAGATTTTCGGCATTTCAAGGTTTGGAGCATCGGCTCCGGGAGATACGGTTATGAAGGAATTCGGATTTACAGGGCCTGAAATTGCCGCAAGAGCCAGGAATTTGCTTGCCCGTTCTCGAAGATCATCATCCGGCAAATGACGGCTTTCTACGCGGATAGGTCTTTAAATACCAAAAGATCGGATCAGGGGGAGGAAAATGGATCTGAAGCTGTTTCTGACGACATTTAGCATGATATTTCTTGCCGAACTGGGAGATAAAACCCAGGTGGCGACCTTTTGTCTTTCCGCTGAGTGCGAATCCTCAAGACTCTCCGTTTTTTTAGGATCTGCCATGGCGCTGGTCATCAGCGCTCTGATTGCCACACTTCTCGGCGAAGCCTTAAGCCGATTTATCCCTCAGAGCTATATCAAACTGGCTGCCGGAGCGTTTTTTATTATCATGGGGATATGGACAACCCAGGGAGCAGTCCGGGCCATCTTTTTCTCTTAAATCCGCGAGATAATTCTGAGGATCTCCTTTGAGGTGTATTCAGCCGTATCGGCAAGGGCATCGATCGGTGCAAAAGACGTTGCATTATTTGAAAAAAGACAGGTTGCCGAAGCCTGAAAGTCATCATCGGCAAGGTGAAAAATGTAGCAGAGCGCAATTTTTGGCAACGGATAAAGAATAAAAGAAAAGTCTCCGCCGGCAGAGGACGGTTTTGACTCGGATCCGAATCTTTCCATCACTTTATCTTGATGCTTTTGGATCGAATCGACATGGGGAACAAGGATCTGCTGGGCCCTGACCGAAAAAGCGCCTGCATAGGGAGCGCTGTTGGGGAGCTCCTTGAATGCCTTCAGCGGTTCAACTCTGCACTCCCGGAAATCGGCATGGATCGCATAGAGGGTAATCAAAATTCCGAGCACCCCGGTCTCTTCCTCGCCGTTTATGAGAATCCGATCCGGAAAAAGGAGACAGGGATTTCCGAAAGCCCGAAATTCGAGCTGATTCTCCTGATGAAGCGCCGGAAGCCTTGAAGCAAGATCTGCAATCCCCTTTTGGAAAAGAATCGATAAATTATTTCGAACGATTTTTTCATAATTTCCGCTCATGTCGGGTACTCCGATCGACTGCCTTTTGATTTCAGATCCGGTCGTCCTGATGCATGACCGGGAGTCTGGGGGATGGTATTTCAAGTCGGATCGATTTGCAACTCCCTTTCCCAGGGGATTCTATCCGTAAAAGAGAGCTCTTATCATACCGATGCTGCTTCTTCATTGACATTTATGGCGGATAAAGCGTAGTAAAGAAGCGCTTTGATATGGAAGGATCATCATCGATAAGGAGGAACGAACGTGAAAGAGGCAGTCATCGTCAGTGGATCAAGGACCGCCATCGGATCATTCGGCGGAGCTTTAAAGGAAGTATCAGCGGTGGAGCTGGGGGCTCTGGTC
>JBFMEI010000367.1:0-2594 GCA_040753295.1 Thermodesulfobacteriota bacterium
TGGGTTGCATCAATATTTTTCGGATTTTTGGAAAGCACAGTCCTGCAGAGGGCGGCTGCCTCCTGAAACTCGCCCATCCAGGCGAGAACCCGGGCTTTTCCGTTTAATGCATCGAGATTGCCGGGTTCCTTGCGGAGAACTTTGCTGTAAAGCTCAACAGCCTTCCGGAAATCCCCTGATGCGGCCTGTTGTGCCGCATCCTTCATCAATGTGCGGGTCTCCCCGGCAAAGGAGAGGGCTTGGCTTAACACAACTCCGTATCCGATAGCGGCAATAAAAAAAATCATCCGTCTAGACTGACTGGGTTTCATCTTTCCTCCTGAGAACCGGTTCGGTTCCAAAGCCCTTGCGGGCGAATTTGTCCCACCCTTTTTTCCCTTTTAAAAAGTCAAGAATCCCTCTCAATCGCCACCAGACCGTGAGCTGCCGGTATCCGAAATTTTCCATGATGCTGTAAGCAAGAAGGATAAACAGCTCTGTTGTGCTCTCAAAATAGATCAGGGTTTTTGTGGTGTTTCCCACATCCGCCGTTTTTTCAGGCCATGCGCTGATGATGACGGCTGAAAAGGAGATCAGGATCCCGTATAAAATCGCCACTGAGAAAAAGAGGATCAGATAATCGATGCTGAGGAGATTCATGGCGTAAAACAGGGGGAGGGTGGCGTATCCCAAAAATTCGATGGGAGCCCCCAGAAACTCAAAGAGAAGAAAATAAGGAAGGGCGAAAAGGCCGACCCGTCCGTACCGGGGATTAAAGAGCATGTTCCGATGATAGAGCATTGTTTCGATAAACCCCCGCTGCCACCGGTTTCGCTGCTTCGAAAGGCTTTTGAACGTTTCCGGAGCTTCGGTCCAGCAGAGCGGATGGGGGAGAAAAGCGATCCGTTTATCGAGCTTTTTATCGTAGATGTATCTCTGAATCCTGACGATGATCTCCATGTCTTCGCAGATGGTTTCTCTCTTTCCCGTATACTCGTTCGCCAGTTTTGAGCTTAAGTGTTTGGTCAGATACCCGCCGACTTTTTGAACCGGCTCTTTTTCGAAAATACCGAATACTCCGGAAATGATGAGAAGGGAGTTCAACCTGGCAAGCGCTGTCCTTCCAAGGGTAAAGGACCGGATATACTCCACGATCTGAAACTTCGCCAGCCGGCTCGAAGGGAGCTTGGCCCGCACCACCTTACCGTCTTTGACTTCGCATCCGTTAACGATGGCGACCTGGCCGCCGATGGCGATGATGTCGCGGTTGTCTAAGAGGCTTCGAAATGCCTGAAGAAGCGCGGCCTCGTCAATAATGGCGTCGGCGTCGATGGAGACGAAATACGGGCAGCGCGATGCGTTGATCCCTGCGTTTAAGGCATCGGCCTTTCCCCCGTTTTCCTTGTCGACCAGGACGAACCGCACCACATGGGAATCCGCAGACGGGAGGGCTTCATAGAACCCCCTGACCGGCGCCGTGGTGATCCGGTTCAGGTAGTCGATGTCGACCCGCTTCATGTGAAAGGCTTTTTTCACAATCTCTAAAGTCCGGTCCGAGGACCCGTCGTTGACGACCACCAGCTCGATCCTTGGAAAGTTCAACCGGATCAGGGAGCGGACCGTATCTGCGATGGTCTTTTCTTCGTTGAAACTGGGGACGATGATCGATATGGGAGGCGTGAAGGGGGAGTTCATGATAAAATCCAGGTCTTCGAAACCCCTTCCAATCACTTTGCGACGGACTTCAAAATGAGAAATGATGATAAAAAGGAACATGATGGAATTTTGTATAAAAAAATAAGAAAGGAAAAAATATTCCGCGGTTGAATGAATCTGTTCGATGAAGGGTGTCATTGCCCGGCCAAAAGGGTTTTTGCTTCTTCTCTGAGCATTGCAGACGGGTCATTTTTGACAATGGCATTGAGATTTCGCGGGTTGTGCCGATGGACAGCGGCAAGGATTCGAAACGCATGCAGCCTTCTCTCTTCCTTTGGGGAGGATTTGAGTTCCCTTAAGAGATCTTCTTCAGGACAAAGTTCAGTGATGACGTTTCGGGCAACAGGGTCTTCTCCAACGGAAGGATCGAGCAGCTTTCCGGCAGCGCAGGTTACTCCCCGAAGGGATGAATCGATTTCAGCGAATCGCGTTCTCCTTTTCTCCATTTCGACAAGCGCCTTTTCAAGATCGATTCTCGCCAATCCCACAGCAGCCCTTTTTCTGACGAATCCGTCGATGTCCTCCAGACCGGATTTGACGATTTCGAACGCCTTCATGTCTCCGGCAACGGACATGGCATTCACGGCTGCCGCCCGGACCCGTTCGTTGGGGTCGTAAATCATCTGCTTCAAATATTCAAAAAGAGGCTTATCCTTGAATTTCGCCAGGGCGCCGATGGCCGATGCCCGGACATCCGGATCCGGGTCTTTGAGCAGTTCGGCTAAAAAGCGGATCGCTCCCGGCTGTTGGGTCTTTCCTAAGAGCCATGACATGCCCAGTTTTCGCGTCTTGGATGCAGGGATCTGCGTGATGAGGCCGGGTATCTGTTCCGGCTGGCGGCAAAGGATTTTAGAGAGCGACGTCGTAACGGCTTCGCGGAATTCCCTGTCCGTGGTGTC
>JBFMEI010000368.1:0-2566 GCA_040753295.1 Thermodesulfobacteriota bacterium
TGGATCCGGAAACCGTTGAAAAGATCCGCACGGATGATATTGAACTTTTAAAATTCGGGATCCGATGGCTCAAAGATCTCCTCTATAAACAGCCTCCCGATGGCTCCTGATCCGATTTACGAGTAGCTCTCGTAAGCCAATCCCTCCCACAAGGAAGGGGTGTGCAACCGGTTGTCGATATCGACTTGAAAGAATTTTTCGATGGGGGCAAAGATCTCCGGATGGGAACGATGAATCCCCATCGCGGTTTCCAATATAAGATTCAGCCCGTTTTTAGTCATCTTCCCCAGAGGTTTTCGACACCCTCCTGAAGGCATTCCGAGAATCGTCATGAGCGTCTTGATGGCCAGGGGATTTCTTGCCCGGCAGACCACCTCTCCCCACTCGGTTTTCTCTTTTGTTTTGACCGTCACCAGGTTAAAGAGCGGCTCCAGCGTTGCGGAAAGGGTTTTCGCTTCGGATGTTTTTCCTTCCATTAGGAGAAGGACCATTTCGGTCAGTGCCTTGGGGGCCACGTTTGAAACGACAGAGATGACGCCGGAAGATCTGATTTTCGGGTTGACCATCATCTCAACTGTCATCCCGTCATCCCCGGAAAGAATCGAAAAAGCCGGGCCGCAGCAGGCCCGTGTCCGTTTCATATTTTCCGGATCTCCGGTGGCTTCCTTGACGGTATTAACATTTTGGAATTCCCGGGAAAGAATCCCCAGGTCTTCAGGAAGAAGCTGGGCGCCGGTTCGTCCGGGAATGACATATGGAATCAGATCCACGCCGGAAAACGCCCTGGCGACCGGAGCCACGTACTCTTTTCGAATCTCCAGTGAACTCGGACCGTTGTAGTAAGGGTCGACCAGAAGAAGAGCGTTGGATCCGCATTTCACGGCATGTTCTGATGCCGAAAGGGTTTCATGGGTGTTGTTGCTGCCGGTTCCGGCAATACAAAGACAATTTTGTTTGGAGATTTTCGCTACGGTTTCGATGACTTGGTTGTGTTCGTTCCAGTCAAGGGTCGGACTTTCTCCCGTGGTCCCTACGGCAAGAATTCCGGTAATTCCGTTTTCAATCTGAAATTCGCATAACGCCTCAAGGCCCTGGTAGTCGATGTGTCCTTTGGAAAACGGTGTGATCAGTGCCGTAAAACATCCCTGGATCATAATACCCCCTTCCCCGGATGGGGCATGGAATTGAATTCGAAGGTTTTTCAGAGTCGATTTCGAGAAAAAAACTAAAGAAATAGAGATATTATGTCAAGAAAAAAGATCGGTTGACCCGGGTCTTTTTCCTTGACATTACCGCCGTGATGTCCATACTAATCCAAATAAATCCAAAAAGCTTGTTCGGGTTTTTCATGAAAAATTCAAATCAGAGGTCTATCAAAAAAGGTATTCAAATGGAAAAAGCAAAAACAGTGGAAGAATTCATTGCCCGGCAGCGCGCGTCCATCGCATCGAATCCCGAATGCGGAACTTCCCATTATAATCTGGCGGTTGGATTGCTGGGTCTGAAAAAATACGATGAAGCTGAGAACGCTCTCTTGGAAGCGATTCATTGCAGTCCCAATTTGGCGGAAGCATATGTTCAATTGGGAGGGATCTGCCTTATCCGGGGAGATTTGGACGGATGTTTGCATTATAACCAGCAGGCGGTCAAATCCCGAGCCGGGTTTGCCGAAGGGTATGGAAATATCGGTTTCTGTTATCTGCAGAAAGGGGATGTTGAAAAAGCGATTGCAGCCCTTGAAAAGGCGGTGAGATGGAATCCCAAATTCCTTCAGGCCCTGACCACCCTTGGGAATGCCTATCTGATGAACGGAATGGTGGATCAAGCCATCGAGGCCAATAAAAACGCCCTTGAGATCGAACCGGAGTTCGGTGTGGCTCATAATAATCTCACCATTGCCTATCTGGAGAAGGGCCTCTATGATCTGGCATTGCAGCATTTTGAGAAGGCTACCAAACTGGGATATGAGGTGGCTCCGGAAATTGGCAAACTCCTTGAGCCCCATCGGAAGTGACCCGGAGACGGTCAGGGGAGATTCTGAATGCCGGATTCTCCGGAATTTCAATTTTTTTTATATGGGAAAGAGCATCCGGTTATACCGGGGAGCAGCCTCTGGTACTCGCCCCTTCCGGTAAAGAGAACCCAGATCATCACCGGGAACTCAAATTCCGGTCTGTCCGAAATTCACCTCGGTGGTTACTTTACCGCTGCGCGCTCTTTTTTGGAGCAGGATCATTTTAAGCTCTTGACAAATGCTGCATCCCGGCTGGCAAAACGATTGATTTCCTCAGCGCAGATACGAACCATCGGCATCTGTATTAAAAAACATGGCGGATTCTATCATCCGGCCAGAGTGGAGATCCTGGGAGATGACGTTTCGGTTTCCTGTGTTTTAAATGTCGCTTTATCCGAAGATGGGGCGGCATGGATCCAAAAAGAATACCACCGGTTGAAGAGGCTAACCGAAAAATACCCTTATTCATATCTTCCGGAAGTTTTTGGAATCGGGGCCTACGAGTCTTCTCATAAGCCTGTCCGGATGTTTCTGGGGGAATGGCTCGAAGGA
>JBFMEI010000369.1:0-2529 GCA_040753295.1 Thermodesulfobacteriota bacterium
TGTTCAATAATGCGGCAAGGGTCGTCGGACCGCAGATCATTACCCGGTATTCCCTCTGAAGCACTTCGCATAATCCGGGTCTTCGCAGCACTTCTGCATAGAGCCCTTCCACCGGCAGAAACAAGACTGCAAAATCCGTGGTATTGGGCGGATCGATATATTTATCCCGAATCGCCTTGGCTTCGTTTTTGATTCGCAATTCCAGGTTTTTGATACTCGACTCCACCCCCCCTTTGTCCGACCGATCCTGAGCATCCAGAAGACGCTGGTAGTCTTCCTGAGGAAATTTGGAATCAATCGGAAGATAAACCCCTTTATCCGCCCGGGAGTCTCTCCCAGGTAATTTTACCGCATATTCCACCCGCTCCCGGCTGCTTGCCTTTGTCGCCACGTTAAGCTCATATTGATCCGGCGTCAGAATCTGCTCCATAATGACACCCAGCTGGATCTCCCCCCATATTCCCCGGGTTTTGACATTGGTCAGAACCTTTTTCAAATCTCCAACGCCGGCAGCCAGATTCCGCATTTCACCCAACCCTTTATAGACCTGCTCAAGCCGGTCCCCGACCTGCCTGAAGGATTCACTTAAGCGTTTTTCAAGGCTGGTTTGGAGCTTTTCATCCACGGTCTCTCTCATCTGCTCCAGCTTCCGGCTGTTTTCCTCCTGAAGAAGATGAAGATTCTGCTCCATGCTTTTCCTCATCATATCGAGTTTTTCTTCGTTGATCCGTGTCATGTCGCTGAGGAGACGCGCAAATGTATCAAGCTGGTTTTTCTGCAATCCGGCGATTTCCGTCATCCGCAGCAGTAAAGAATCTCCGAATTCCTTCAGAGATCGGCGCTGCTCGCGACGTTCTTCTCTTCCTGCTTCAGCCGTCTCTTTCCGATTCTGAGAAATTTCGTGTCTTAGAAGATTCTTTGTCTCTTTCTGTTCCTCTCTCAGTGCGGATACGGCCTTATTCAATCCGTCATGCGTTTTCAGCATGATGAAAAACAGAACGAAAAAAACGACAACCGCAAAAACAGCGAACAAAAAAGGGAGAGAGAGAAGGGAGTCAACAGACATCGGATATTCTTTCCATCGGTTAAGATCTGCTTTTTCTCCGGTGAATTCCCATCATTTTTCTGGCGTCATCCGGCGATGCCACTTCAAGTCCCATGAATCGTATCATCGAAGCCAGTCTTGCCACCAGCTCGACATTCTTTCGGGCAACCGCATTTGTCGAATAACGGACGCTGTCTTCAAATCCGACCCGAACAATGCCTGCTCCCATTCCCAGCGCAACCCCCAGCAAAGAGAGATCCGACATTTTATCATGGACAAGACCCCAGAGCGATCCCTTGGGAATCCGTGAAGTCAAAGAAAAAAGACCACCGGCATCCGCAGGCATGGCCCATCGGAATCCCAGGCAGAAATTATAATGATACGGAGGCGTCAACACCCGCTCCTCCATGATCTTCTGCGCCGCCGGAATCATTCCGACTTCAAAAATCTCGATCTCAGGAACCACCTTCGCTTTTTTCATCCGTTTCACCCAGTATCGGATGTCGGAGAGGGTATTGATATAAACCTCATCTCCGAAATTGACGGATCCCATGTTCAGAGAAGCCACTTCCACCCGTTTATCGTTCAAGGCCGTACACCTTTCCTCAAGGGTTAATGTGGAAAGGCCCCCTGTCGAGCCTTGAATGACAATGTCGCTGGATTTTCGTATCAGATCGACTGTTTTGGAAAAATCCGTTAAATCCGCGGTCAGTTTTCCCTTTTGATCTCGAACATGCAGGTGGACCATTCCGGCACCCGCCTCTGCGCACCGGATCACCTCTCTGGCCACTGATTCTGGTGTCAATGGATTCATTGATGGAGGAATGATATCTCTCCCCACCGGAGCAACCGCGAGAATAACCTTTCGGGCCTTCTTTTCCTGCTTCATTTCATCGCTCCTTTCAGTCGTCGCAAATCTGTGTAATCCTTCTGATGTCCGGGTCGGTGAATTGATCCGATGCGTCTCTAGCCACGGTGGAAAAGGAATACATCACCGCGCTCTTTTTTAGTGATTGAAACCAGTGTTTCTCTCCGGGCGCCACGGTTATCTGATCCCCCGGATTCATCACCCGTTCATGCCGCATTGTATATAGATGCTCTTTCCCTTTGGGAATAGATCCCTGGCTTAAGGTATTTATTCCGGAAATATAAAAATTCACACAGCCGGAAAGAATTCTTACCGTTTCTTCCTTTCCCGGATCATTCCCGACCCTCGGATGCCAATGCTCCGGTTCGGTCTGATCCGGAAAAAGAACCAGAACCTTGACGCTGATCCTTTCTGTTTGAACCAGCGTGAGAACCTGAACTCCTTCCTTATTCAGGTCGCTTAATCCGAAGTCGACCACTTCGATAGAGCCGGCCTCTTTTTCGGTAATGGGGATTCCGGCTTCGCGGATCAGTTCCGATGCTTTTCGCCGGGCTCTTTCCATTTCTGTTCTTGTGATCATCCTGACAATCCTCCTGTCTGGGTATCCAAATAACTA
>JBFMEI010000370.1:0-2523 GCA_040753295.1 Thermodesulfobacteriota bacterium
TCTGTACAAGGAGAGACCAGCAAATGAGGGATGAGCCCAACAAAATCATCTATTCCATGATCGGAGTCAGTAAATATTATGACAAACGTCCGATACTCCAGGATATTTCGCTTTCGTATTTTTACGGAGCAAAAATTGGAGTCCTGGGCTTGAATGGCTCCGGGAAGAGTTCACTTCTCAGGATTCTGGCAGGAGTGGATAAGGAGTTTGCAGGAAAAATTGTTCTTTCTTCCGGTTATACCCTGGGGTTTCTCGAGCAGGAGCCTCTGCTTGATAAAGAAAAAACCGTCAGAGAGATTGCATCGGAAGGTCTCCGGGATCCCATTGCGCTGATGGATGAGTTCAATCGGATCAATGAAAACCTGTCACACCCCATGTCCGACGACGAAATGAACCGGCTGCTTGAAAAGCAGGGGATCATCCAGGAAAAACTGGATGCGCTGGAGGCATGGGACATCGACTCACGCCTGGAGATGGCCATGGATGCCTTGCGATGTCCGCCGGGTGATACCCGGGTTCAGGTGATATCCGGAGGGGAGAGACGTCGCGTTGCATTGTGCAGACTCCTTCTCCAGAAACCCGATATTCTTCTTTTAGATGAACCCACCAACCACCTGGATGCGGAAACCGTGGCATGGCTGGAACAGCATCTTCAATCCTACCCCGGTACCGTCATTGCCGTTACCCATGACCGGTATTTTCTGGATAATGTGGCCGGCTGGATTTTGGAGCTGGACCGGGGAAGAGGGATCCCGTGGAAAGGAAACTACTCTTCATGGCTTGAACAGAAAAAAGCCAGACTTGCCGTTGAAGAAAAGTCTGAAGGGAAACGGCAGAAAACATTGGAACGTGAACTCGAATGGATTCGGATGAGCCCAAAGGCGCGTCATGCCAAATCAAAGGCAAGGATCGGGGCGTATGAAAAATTACTTTCCCAGGAAAGCAAGATCCGGGAGCAGGATTTGGAGATCTATATTCCGCCCGGACCTCGTCTGGGAAATCTGGTGGTGGAGGCTCATAATCTGAGCAAAGGATTCGGGGATCGACTTTTGATTGAAAACCTCTCTTTCAGCCTCCCTCCTGGTGGGATTGTGGGCGTGATCGGTCCCAACGGTGCCGGAAAGACCACTCTCTTTAGGATGATCATGGGACAGGAAACCCCTGATTCCGGATCTTTTCGGATCGGAGAAACTGTAAAGACGGCATATGTCGACCAAGGGCGAGAGGTTTTAAATCCGGATAAAACCGTCTGGGAAGTGATTTCAGATGGCGAGGATCTCCTGTCTCTCGGAAAGATCCAGGTGAAATCGAGAGCTTATGTGGCGCGCTTTAATTTTTCAGGATCTGATCAGCAGAAAAAGACAGGAATGCTGTCCGGCGGAGAACGGAATCGGGTTCATCTTGCCAGAATATTGAAATCCGGCGCCAATCTCCTGCTGCTTGACGAACCGACCAATGATCTTGATGTAAATACGCTCCGGGCTCTTGAAGAAGCTCTGGAGAATTTTGCAGGATGTGCGGTTATCATCAGTCATGACCGGTGGTTTCTGGATCGGATCGCCACTCATATTCTGGCTTTTGAAGGGGAAAGCCGGGTGATCTGGTTTGATGGAAATTATTCCGAGTATGAAGCCGATCGACGGAGACGGCTTGGTGCAGAGGCCGATCAACCCCACCGGATCAAATATCGTCATCTGACCCGTTAACCCGATCCGGAATAAATCATGGTGAGGGTTTTTTGACAACCCCTGTTTCCTGGACAAATATATCGAATTGAAAGGAGAGAGTCATGAAAGAAAGAAAGAATGCCGTCACCCTGCATGGAAATCCGCTGACTCTTATTGGAAATGAAATCCATATCGGAGATAAGGCTCCGGATGCGTCTTTTCTGGATAATAACCTGAAGCCGGTCAAAATTTCGGACTACAAAGGAAAAGTCGTTGTGCTTTCAGTGGTTCCTTCGCTGGATACTCCGATCTGCGATATGCAAACCAGGCGATTCAACTCCGAAGCGGCATCGCTTGGAAAAGTGGCGATTTTAACCGTCAGTATGGATCTTCCTTTTGCTCAGAAGCGGTGGTGCGGTGCCGCGGGCATCGATAAGGTGCAAACAGTTTCAGATCACCGCGATGGAGCGTTTGGAGAAGCCTATGGCCTTCTGATTAAAGAATTAAGGCTTCTGGCTCGGGCGGTTCTGGTGATCGACAGCCATGGGACGATCCGCTATTATCAACTGGTCAGGGAAGTGGGCCAGGAGCCGGATTACACTGCAGTTCTGAATGCATTAAAATCAATTTCCTAGCTGCGAAATCCCCATACTGCGTAGACAGGATCGGAGAA
Organism: Thermodesulfobacteriota bacterium; assembly: GCA_040753295.1. Lineage (GTDB taxonomy): Bacteria > Desulfobacterota > Desulfobacteria > Desulfobacterales > UBA2156 > RBG-13-49-15. Next base: position 2,341 of record JBFMEI010000370.1, read on the forward strand.
GGGGATCGTCGTCGAATATTTGTCTTCTGCCGGTCTGAGATATCCCCGAACCGATTCCGTGTGAAGGTCTGAAAAGAATCGGGCCTTTCGGTAATACTCCAGGACCAGCCCCATTCGTTCAAAGGGATGCAGTTCACTCCAGAGAGAGATCACTTTTGGAGGAAACCACCGCTCGGAAAACGT
>JBFMEI010000371.1:0-2523 GCA_040753295.1 Thermodesulfobacteriota bacterium
TGGACAATTCATGGGTTCTGGAGCCTGTGGAGGAGACGGTCTCTGCGTTAATCACGAAATACGGCATAAAGAACGGGATTAAGATTCTTTATACCGGAACCCTTGAACCCTACCAGGGGATCGACCTGCTTATCGAATCCGCAGCAGAGGTGGTCAGGCAGGATCGAAAGGTGATCTTTATTCTGGTGGGAGGGGAAGAGAAGCAGATTTTAAAGTACAAAACGCTGGTCGAAACTAAAGGATTGACGGACCATATTCTTTTTACCGGCCAGGTCTGGCCGAATTTAATCCCGCTTTTTGTGGAACTGTCGGACATTCTTGTTTCACCCAGGATTGAAGGAACCAATACTCCGTTAAAAATTTACTCCTATTTAAGATCCGGCAAGCCGGTTGTAGCGACCGATCACCCCACCCATACCCAGGTACTTAACGATCAGGTCGCGCTTCTGACAAAACCGGACCCACATTCCTTTTCTGAAGGAATCATTAAACTGATTAATAACAATGAATTAAAAGATAGAATATCAACCAACGCTTTACTTTTAGCCCAGGAGAAGTACAGCTTTGAAGGGTATCTGTTGAAGACAAAAACCATTTATGAAACCCTTGGTATGAAAAGAGGAAACTGAGTTAAATGTGCGGAATCTGCGGAATCGTATATCCGGAAAGCAACCGTTTAGTGGAATCTGCGGATATCCGGAAAATGTGCCGGGTCATGATTCACCGGGGCCCGGATGATGAAGGGATTTGGGTGGGGCGAAATGCCGGAATGGGGATGCGCCGGTTGAGCATTATTGATCTGGAAACCGGAAACCAGCCCATATCCAATGAAGACGGGTCCATTTGGATTGTCTGCAATGGAGAGATTTACAACCACACTGAGTTAAGAGAAACCCTCATCAAAAGAGGACACCGGTTCAAGACAAAATCGGATGTTGAGTCGATTCTTCATTCTTATGAGGAGTATGGAGATGAGTGCTCGAAATATTTAAACGGAATGTTTGCGTTTATCATCTGGGATGAACCGAAAAAAAGACTCCTGATCTCAAGAGATAGAATCGGAAAAAAGCCCCTTTACTATTATTTTGATAAGAACCGGTTCATATGCGGTTCGGAGTTAAAAGCCATTTTACAGCTTGATGCCATTCCCCGGAGAATCGACTTTGAAGCGCTTGACCAATATCTGACATTTGAGTACATCCCCGGGCCTTTGACGATTTTTAAAGATATTCGAAAATTAATGCCGGGACATTTCCTGGTTTTGGAAAACGGTGAAATCCGGTCCCATCCGTACTGGAATATCAGAGAAGCCCATAACACCGAATCTTTATCTGAATTAAAGCAGCATATCCGGGATTTGCTTCAGGATTCGGTCAAAATCCGCCTCATGAGCGATGTCCCCCTGGGGGCATTTCTTTCCGGAGGGATCGATTCAAGCATCATTGTCGCTCTCATGTCCCAGGTGATGGATCGGCCTGTCAAGACATTTTCGATCGGCTTTAAGGAATCGACCTATAACGAATTGGAGTATACCCGGATTATTGCCCGCCGATTCAAGACTGAGCATCATGAATTCATCATTGAGCCGGATGCGGTTTCCCTAACGGAAAAACTGCTCGGATTTCTGGATGAGCCGTTGGGGGATTTTTCCATTTTTCCCACCTACCTGGTATCAAAAATGGCGCGTGAGTACGTCACAGTTGCCTTATCCGGCGATGGGGGGGATGAGCTCTTTGCCGGATACGATACTTATATTGCCGATAGAATGGCCTCCCGATATAACCGGATTCCGGAGTGGATCCGAAGGAACCTGATCGGAAAAGCGATTCATGCAATTCCACCGTCTGCGAAAAAGAAAGGACTCATAAACCGCTCCAAGCGATTCGTTGAAGGACTTCAGCTTCCGGAACGCCTTCGGCATGTGCGCTGGATGGTCTTCTTATCCGAATATGAGAAGGACTGCTTATATTCCGATGGATTGAAAAAAGAGATTTCCGGAACCGATTCCTATGAATATCTTTACCGGTATTTTGATGAAGCCGATCGATATGATCCGGCAGATAAGCTGAATCAGCAGTTGTATGTGGATATTAAGACTTATCTGGTGGATGATATTATGGTTAAAGTGGATCGAATGAGCATGGCGGAATCGATTGAAGCCCGGGCTCCCTATCTGGATTATCGGTTTGTAGAGCTCGTTGCTTCCATTCCTGGAAATTTGAAGCTGAACGGAATGAAGACCAAATGGATCCTGAAGGAAGCGGCAAGAGATCTGTTACCCAAAGAGATTCTGGCTCGAGGCAAAGAAGGATTCAGCATCCCGATTAAAAACTGGCTGCAGAATGAACTCAAACCCATGATGATGGATATCCTTTCTCCGGACCGGATCCGGAGTGGAGGAGTCTTTGATTCAGGATATGTTGAACGGCTTAAATCCGAACATTTAAAGGGAACCCACAATCACAGTCATCGGCTCTGGGCGTTGATGGTCTTTGAAATCTGGAAGGAAAAATATTCGGCCTG
>JBFMEI010000372.1:0-2520 GCA_040753295.1 Thermodesulfobacteriota bacterium
GAGCCACAAGATCAGGGTTTTTAATCTGGGTCGGGATATCCCGGGTTCCGCTATGGGCTGGATTCATCGGCATGGGCAAAATTTTCGCACTGTTTTTTATACGGAACTCCCTCTCTGAGGGATTTGATCGGCTTTTTCTGCTATATGACTGAGCGCTCGCTCATAACGGTTGCGTATCATGTGCTGTTTTTTATGTCAAGGCAATTTACCCGGGACATCTATTAAAATAGTCAGATCAGATGAAACGATTTCCAGGAAAAATTCAATAAAAAAATATTGACAATCGTATTCATTATTTTATAATGATCATAATTATGACTGAGCGCTCGCTCACTTTTAAATGATATTTCATTAGCATCGGTCTCGGAATTATCCCTAAACAGATGGATCATCCAGAAAAAAAGGAGATGATATGAGTCAAGACATCCTTTTGAAAGAAGAACGTGACCAGGTGGTGATTTTGACTTTGAACCGCCCGGAAGTAATGAATTCTCTGAATTTTGACCTGTTGTTTATGCTGCGGGATCAGATTGATGCACTTCGAAAACTGCCTGAAATCCGGGTCATCATTATCACCGGAGCCGGAGATAAAGCATTCTGTTCAGGAGCGGATCTGAAAGAACGGGCCACGCTATCCCCTCCCCAGGTTAAGGAGTATATTTTTACAATCCGGAACCTCTTTACTTCAATTGAACTTTTAAACAAGCCGGTTATTGCGGCAGTGAACGGGATAGCATTGGGAGGCGGAACCGAGCTGGCTCTATCCTGTGATATCCGCATCGCCTCTGAGAACGCCTCGATGGGGCTCACCGAAACACGCCTGGCAATCATCCCTGGCGCCGGCGGAACTCAGCGGCTTCCCCGGCTGGTGGGTCGGGGAAAGGCCAAAGAACTGATTTTTACCGGGAAAAGGATTGGTGCCGAAGAAGCCCTCCGAATCAACCTGGTCAACCAGGTCTGCAAGCCCGAATCCCTTCTTGATGAATCCCTGAAAATGGCGGAAATGATTTGTGAAACCGGCCCCATCGCCATTGAACAGGCAAAATATGCCATCAATTACGGCCTGGAATCGAATATCCATACCGGGCTTGCCATCGAATCGAACGCCTATTGGGTGACCATCCCCACGGAAGATCGTCTTGAAGCACTGGCCGCATTTCGTGAAAAGCGGAAACCCAAATTCCAGGGAAAATAAATCAATAAGAAGATCCCATTTTTAAGCTAAACCGACTCAAATCACTGAAAGGAGATCAAAGACGTATGAGTGAACATGATCTGTGGAAAATCTTTCCACGAATGCCAAGAAAAGCGATTATCGGCGACATCACGGTTCGAGATGGATTCCAGCATGAAGAAAAATTCATCTCAACTCAGGCCAAAATTTTCTACATTGAAGAGATGGTCTTTGCCGGCTGCAGAAATCTCGAAGTCACCAATCTTGCAAATCCCAAGATCATGCCTCAGTTCAGAGATGCCGAACAGATCCTGACCTATCTCAGAGGGGATGAATTCAAAAAGAAGTGCGAACAGAGAAAAATCAATGTCAACGACATCTGTTTCACCGCAGTAACCATCCGGGAGCCTTCGGTGGATCGTGCCATTCGGCTCAAAGAAAAAGGGATCGGCCCGGATCGGCTTTTGATGATGGTTTCAACAGAGGAGGAACATCATTTTGCCAATTCCAGCACTACCCTTCCGGAATACTGGAAGGAAGCGGAGCGGTGTATCAAGAAATGCAATGATGCGGGAATGAAGATGTGCGGTACGGTCAGTACGATCTGGGGAAGCCCCATCGGCGGGGCAACCAGACTGGAAGACGCGGTGGAGTTTACCAAACGATGGCTCTCCATCGGCGCTCATGATATCGAACATGCAGACCATGACGGAAGCGCCTCCGCCGCCAACGTCTACCGGTACTACTCCATGATCCTCGACGCCATTCCGGATCCCAGCCTTCACATCGCTCATTTCCATGAAACCAAACGGATGGCCTCGGCCTCGATTTTAGCCGCACTTGAAGCCGGTATTACCTATTTTGAAGCAACCCTCGGCGGTCTTGGAGGCCAGCCTTCCAATTTCATGGACGATTGTCCTGTCAAAGGTACCGGCGACTACTATTACGACGATCCCCGGTATGTGGGGCTGGTGACCCTTGAAGATACCCTTGTTCAGATCGATGAGATGGGGATTGAGCACGGGTTTGACGTGAATCGGGTGCTTTGGATCGGCAAACAGATGGAAAAAACCATCGGCCGGCGCCTCCGCTCCGAAGCCGTCATCAACGGCCGGACATTGAAGGAAGGACACATGAAATACGCGCGACCGGGGCTCAAAGAGCGGAAAAAGAAGCTGGAGGAAATCCCAGGGCAGAAAATCCCAAATGAATGGCCGCCCAAGGCTGTTTTGCCTGAACAATACAAGTCCTGATCCTTGCCTCTCCATATCAGGGGCCGGATCAACCGGCCCCTGAACTTACGGTATCGGTTCAAAGTAAAAAATCGCCGACAAGGGGAACGTCTT
>JBFMEI010000373.1:0-2519 GCA_040753295.1 Thermodesulfobacteriota bacterium
TAGCGCCAATGCCCAGAATCATAAACAGATTGGACAGCAATTGAAAATGCCTTTGATGAGGGCTATTTCTTATGAAATATGTCAGATGTGAATTGCCCTCCGTGTCCATCTCGTCCATGTCAAGAATATCGATCAGATAATCGCCTATCTTAACGGTGCTGCCAGGCTGAATTTCCCGCGATGGATCAATGAAACTCCCATCTTCAAATGTGGGAGTGAATCGCATTGTATCTCTGCCCGAGCCTGCTATCACATATTTAACCTTTCTTGTTCTCTTGTCCGTGGTTCTCTCTATCCGAAGCAGTCTGTTGATGGGGTTGGAACTGCCCGGATCAACGCCTTCGGGCAGGGAAACAGATCCCCGAGTTCTTGCGGTTAGAGGCCTTATTCTGGACCAGTGCGTGTTCGCAAATACAAATCCCAGCAAGAAGACAAACAGGAAAGAAAACGCACAAAGCCGGACATAATATGAACGCGGATGAGGCGGAATAATGAAAAAAATGGAAATCGTTTTTTCCCTTGCCGATGGGGATTTCAGAGTCAGTTCCATCCTATATTTCCCTGGGGGAATGGAACCATAAACGAGTTGCATCTTCAACCGGCCATTCTTGTCGCGCTTTGCGATGGTACTTTTGTCCTTTGCCACCAGCTTTAAAAGGCTCTCCTCAATGGGTTCGGTCGAGCCGTCCTCGCGGATCGCCTCGAACTGACTTACGGCATCAATTTCCACTTGCAGCCCATTCACGGCGTCGGTTTTAATCGGTATGGATATTGTTTTTCTCCCCGGAATTCGCCAGGGATTCGTTACGGGTATGGATTCCAAGACTCCTATTTCGGGAATATTTATGGGAAGTTCGATGTCGAATTCTGTGGGAAAGTCCGGAACGCCCTCGATGTCTGGAGATTCGATTATCAGTCGCCCATTGTAAAAACCATTCTTCACGCTTTGCGGAAACAACTTGGGTATTTCCGCTCTCAAGGTAAAGGTTACCGGTATTTTGTCAGACAACGTGAACTGATCCGACGGAAGTATTTTTATCCATTTCTCCGGCTCGAGTGGTTCGCTATCCGGAGTTGATGGCAGTAAAGGCTCCACAAGAATTTTTATTTTCGTTCTTCTTGGAGAATCCGTCTGGATTTTTATGTTTTTTATTTCAACGGCGGGAGTACTCAGATCAAGCTGCTTGAAGCAGAACGAAGTGCTTTTTTTTGATGTGTCTCCCTTCCCGGTCGGGATGGAAACCTTTAAAAAGACCGGTTCCGCCACACCCACCTTAAATTTTGCCCGTCCTTTGATATATGCATTTTCAAATCCCAATATCTGCCCCGTTACTTCGAGATGGTATTCGCCGCTTTTCCCGGGCGCGGGGTCATATCTCGCTGATGCAATCCCTTTTTCATTAACGGAAAGATTGATCATGTCCGTGATTCCATCCGGCCCGACAATTCTGCCCATCGCCCCGGACAAAGGATAAGCATTCTGTTGGTTGTCCATCAGAGCAACGGATATTTTCAGCGGAAGTCCCTCTTTGGGTGATTCGGGATTGAAACCTATCTCAAGATGAAGGCTTGTAACCGCTTCCACTATGAATCTGGCCGCTGGCGAACCGCCGAACTTCGATTTGAACGAGACGTTGAAATGACCTTCGCCGTCAACGCCTCCTGGTGAAAAGACGATCCTGTCAAACACATGGTTGTTTTGGGAATCGACAGCGCTCAAGCGGGCGTCGGAATTCGTAGACGAACTGATTGCGCGGGTGCCACCAGTTCCGCTGAATGATATGACAATATCTCCCTTAAACTCGCTTGTTGGAATCACCGTTGCCCTTATTCTTCTAATCCATGTTCTTAGGCCGACAGCCAACGAGAAACTTTCCATGTCTTGTGCGATTTCTTTGTCCGCGATAACGATTGTGTTTTCCTGCATGGGAATGATGCTTTGAGCATCCGATACGAGCTGCTGGTTGTTCATGATCACCCTGAAGGATTCTCTATCCCCATTTGCAATGAAAGTTAAATCCTCAAGGAACTTCGTCATCGCGCTGGCACCCGGGGCTATTGCGAATACCTGAATATTATTTTGCTTCAGTGCGGGGAGAATGGTGTTCATTATTCTCTGTTTGGAATAATAGCCGGCGGAGGACCGGTCTCTATCTCCCTGGTAACATGCCACAATTCTGCTAGCAGAAGCGAGTTCGGGATAACGCTTCTTACTTATCGCAGGGTCCGGACATGGGAATCCATCGGTTATCAGTATGATGATTTTTCTCCTGCCCAATCCTGCTGCTGATAATATTCTGGACGCCTCAAGAAAGGCGCTTTCCATATCGGTATAATCTTCGTATTTGCCTTTCAGTCCTTTTACGGAATTCAGGAGTTCAATCCAGTTTGACGTCAGGCCGCTCTTGGGCATCGAATAAACGGAAGTTCCAAAAGGGACAATGACCGCTCTATTCGTTTCATTTTGAAAAAAGATGTGGTCAATAATATATAGCGCCAGCGCCGGGGCCATTTCCCGT
>JBFMEI010000374.1:0-2513 GCA_040753295.1 Thermodesulfobacteriota bacterium
GGATCGATTCCGTGGCTCTGGCATCTTTTTTTGCCCGGGCTAAAGGAACCCTTCTCGGACTGTTTGATATGTTTTCCGGGGGTGCTCTTGAACGATTGTCGGTCTTTGCACTGGGTATTATGCCTTACATCAGTGCGTCCATCATTCTGCAATTACTGACCGTTGTCATCCCTCATCTGGAACGGTTATCCAAGGAAGGACCCCAGGGAAAGAAAAAGATTACCCAGTATACCCGGTACGGAACTGTTCTTCTCAGTATCATTCAGGGATTCGGTATCGCCGTGGGGCTGGAAAGCATGACCTCACCGGGAGGAGCTCCGGTGGTCATTGATCCGGGATGGGGTTTCCGGATGATGACCGTCATCACCCTCACTTCAGGCACGGCGTTTATTATGTGGCTGGGAGAGCAGATTACCGAGCGTGGAATCGGAAACGGGATTTCTCTGATCATATTCGCGGGGATTGTCGCACGAATGCCGAGTGCCATTGCCAACACCTTTCGCCTCCTTTCCACCGGTGAAATCGGAATCTTTCTGGTCCTGATTCTGCTCATATTGATGGTTGTGGTAGTAGGGGCGATTATTTTTATGGAACAAGGGCAAAGGAGGATTCCGGTTCAATATGCCAAGCGAGTGGTTGGCCGGCGGATGTATGGAGGCCAGAGCACGCATCTCCCGTTAAAGATCAACAGTTCAGGAGTTATTCCGCCCATTTTCGCCTCTTCCATCATCATGTTTCCCGCGACCATCGCCAGTTTTATTAAGATTCCCTGGGTCCAGAGTGTTGCAAATGCCATGATGCCGGGGACTTTTATCTATGAATTGTTTTATGTCGGATTCATTTTCTTTTTTTGTTATTTCTATACGGCTGTGACTTTTAATCCGGTGGATGTTGCTGAAAATATGAAAAAGCACGGGGGATTTATTCCCGGCATCCGGCCTGGAAAGAGAACCGCCGACCATATCGATCGGGTATTGACACGGATCACGTTGGGTGGCGCACTCTATATCTCGGCAGTCTGTGTACTTCCAACCCTCCTGATCGCGAAATTTAATGTTCCGTTTTATTTTGGGGGGACTGCGTTGTTGATCGTTGTGGGTGTGGCCATTGATACGGTTTCACAGATCGAATCCCATATGCTGGCGCGTCATTATGAGGGATTTCTGAAGAAAAGCGGGGCTGGGATAAAGGGTCGATATTAACCATGGTGATTTTAAAATCACCCAAAGAAATCGAAAAAATCAGGAAAAGCAACCAGATTGTTGCATGGATTTTAAAAATTCTTGAGTCGGAAGTCAGGCCTGGAATAGATACCCTTTATTTAAATGATCTCTCGGAAAGACTGACCGCGGAACGAAATGCCGTTCCGGCGTTTAAGGGATATCGAGGATATCCGTTTGCATTGTGTGCTTCCGTGAATCATGTTGTGGTTCATGGATTCCCGAATAAGACACCTCTCCAGGAAGGAGATATTGTCAGTCTTGATTTTGGGATCCTGTTTGATGGGTATTATGGAGACGCCGCCTTAACCGTGGCGGTAGGAACGCTTTCGGAATCTGCCGAAAAGCTGATGAAGGTCACCCGGGAATCCCTCTATAAGGGGATCGATAAAGCAGTTCCGGGAGGGCGGATTTCGGATATTTCCCATGCCATTCAATCCCATGTGGAAGAGAACGGTTTTTCAGTCGTTCGAAAGTTCGTGGGACACGGCATCGGAAGCAAGCTGCACGAAGATCCACAGATCCCGAATTTCGGAAAACCCGGAACCGGAGTGCGGCTCAAGGCAGGGATGACCCTTGCCATCGAGCCGATGGTCAATGAAAGGGAATATGAAGTTGAAATTCTCGAAGACGGATGGACGGCGGTAACCATGGATAGATCCTTGTCCGCCCATTTTGAACATACCATTGCCATCACGGAAAAGGGGCCCGTGGTGCTGAGCCGGCTGGATGGGAGTTCCTGATGCCAAAGGAAGAACCGATTGAAGTCAAAGGCATTGTGATCGAAACGTTGCCCAATGCCATGTTTAAGGTGGAACTCGAAAACAAACATCGGGTGCTGGCGCATATTTCCGGGAAAATGCGGATGCATTTCATTAAAATTCTTCCTGGGGATGAAGTCACGGTGGAGCTGTCTCCCTACGATCTCACGCGGGGGCGGATTATTTACCGGGAAAAATAAAAGGTCTCCTTTTCGGAAAGGAATCATGACACTGTATGAAAGTAAGACCATCTGTAAAAAAAATGTGCAGCAAATGTAAGATTGTCCGAAGAAAAGGTGTTGTACGGGTAATCTGCGAAAATAAAAGACATAAACAGCGGCAAGGATAAAAGGAGGAACCACCTTGGCAAGAATTGCTGGCGTCGATTTGCCGAAAAACAAGCGGGTTGAAATCGGGCTGACCTATATTTATGGGATCGGTAGGAGTACATCCAGGAAGATTCTTTCCGTGCTCTCAATTCCTTACGATACCAAAACCGATCAGCTCTCGGAAACGGACATCAACAATATTC
>JBFMEI010000375.1:0-2505 GCA_040753295.1 Thermodesulfobacteriota bacterium
CCAGTCTAAAAATCGACTCCTGAACCTGAGATAATGATCCTGACCTGAAAATAAAATCGATTCTGTTTGGTTTTTCTGAACTTCGACATCGGTCAGGGAGATGAGAATTTTCTGATTTTCCATATGGCCTGAAAACCAAAACCGGATATCTTCCTGTTGGCCCAGTTGAAAAATATCCGGTTCAGGGGAGTCACCACGGCAATAGGAGATAAGTCTTTCTTTTTCCGGAAAAATCGACTTCACGCGCCAGCCGAACCACATTTCATCGAGCCGGCAATTGAGTACCAAAATATTTCCGATCAGAAAATGAAACGCGAGCCCGATACCCGGCATCTGATTGCTTGAAGATATCCGCATGGGGAGGACGATGGCCCTGGGTTTACGATGTTTAGAGGATACGGTTAATCCCACGGCTGGATCATCGGCTTGGTTGTCCTGGTTATCCGGGATACTGCTTCTCCCGGATCATCGTTCACATAATTCTACAAGGACGCCGTTGGTTGCTTTTGGATGAAGAAATGCAATTTTAGCTCCTCCGGCCCCTGTTCTTGCTTTTTCATCGATGAGCGGAACCCCCTTTTCTTTAAGATAGGCCAAAGCTTTTTCTATATTCTCCACCCGAAAGGCGACATGCTGGATTCCTTCACCCCTTTTTTCAAGATATTTTGCGATCGGTCCATCCGGGGAAATCGATTCCAGAAGCTCGACTTCACTCTCCCCTACCGGAAAAAATGCGGTGGTCACCTTCTGTTCGGCCACGGTTTCACTCCCTTCGAAGGGAAGGCCAAGAATCCCGGTCCAGAAATTTTTCCCGTTATCAATACTGTTTACGGCTATTCCGAGATGGTCGATTTTTAATATCTTCATGTCCGATGCGCACCTTTCATTTGAATTTATTTATTGCCTTCTTGAAGCCGCTCATTGAATTGATGATGGTCTCGTCATCCACACAAAATGCAATCCGGAAATAACCCTGGCCTTTGAATCCACTCCCGGGAACAGTCAAAATCAACTCCTCCTGAAGCGCCTGAACAAATTGAACATCGTCAGGAATCGGAGATCTGGGAAACAGATAAAAGGCACCCTTGGGCTTTTCAAAGATATAGCCGGATTCCGCCAGGCCCTTGCAAAGCAGCTCCCGCTTTCTTGCATACGCCGAAATATCGGTATGAATTCCCTGGAGTTCAGCCACACACCTTTGCATCAGCGCAGGAGCATTTACAAAACCAAGGATCCGGTTGGTCAAGGCCATTCCGCCGAGGAGCGCGTTTCGAAATTTCGAGTTGGGGTTAACCGCTAAAAATCCGATCCGTTCACCAGGGATGGAAAGATCCTTGCTGTAGGATGTCACAATGATGCTCTCCGCATAACACGGAAAAAGACTAGGAACCTCTATCCCGTCATATACAATCTTCCGGTAAGGCTCATCGGATATCAAATATATGGTTCTGTTGAGCTTCTTTCCTTTTTCAGCAAGGAGATTCCCCAATTGCTTCAGACTCTCGGCGCTGTAGATTTGTCCGGTGGGGTTGTTCGGAGAGTTGATTAAAACCGCCTTGGTTTTATTTGTAATTGCCTCAGATATGGCATTCATATCGAGAGTAAAGTCTTCTTTGGAAGATACGGTTCGAAGAACCCCTCCATGATTATCCACATAGGTGTTGTACTCGACAAAATACGGTGCGGAGCAGATCACTTCATCTCCTGGGTCCAGAATGGCTTTAAAAACGACATTCAGAGCGCCGGCAGCCCCGCACGTCATGATGATGTCATCCTGGGTCATCGGCGTTTCCTGCTCTTTGGAAAGGTACTCCGCAATCCGCTGGCGGACAAAAGGATAACCGGTATTGGGCATATATCCATGATCCCCTGTCTTTGAGGACCGGATGATGTTCAAGAGAACCGTTGTAAACTGCTCCGGCGGTGCCAGATTCGGATTACCGATACTGAAATCAAAGACATTTTTAGCCCCGTACTTGGCTTTCAGACGGGCCCCTTCCTCAAACATCTTGCGGATCCAGGACTGTCCGCTTTGCATGGCTTCAATTTTCTTTGCAATCGACATGAATAAACCTCCCCTTTTATCGGCCGAAAACCGGGCCACTCTTTCAGGTTTGATCATTCACATAAGATATGAGACCCAACCTTATTTGACAGCTTCGACGGATTTCACCTCCGGAACATCCTCTTTAATGAGCCTTTCGATTCCATTTTTTAAAGTCATCTGGGACATGGGGCATCCGGCACAAGCCCCTTGCAGCCTCACTTTCACCACGCCGTTGATCACATCGACGAGTTCGACATTTCCTCCATCCCGGATCAGCATCGGCTTAATCTTCTCAAGGGCTTTTTCGACTTTTTCTCTCATATTTTTCCTCGCATCCTGTAATGGGTTTCAAACCAAACAAGATTATTCATTATCACAGTTTCTTTTCCGGTAAAAATCATTTTTAAACATCTGATATTTCCCTTGTAAAATTGCCTCTCGGATCTCCATCATCAACC
>JBFMEI010000376.1:0-2488 GCA_040753295.1 Thermodesulfobacteriota bacterium
GGCAGCCCCGCTATTTCAGGAAAAAGGGATTCCCTTCGTGACATCCGGCGCAACCCATCCCATGCTTCCCAAATGGGTGGGAAACTGCATGTTCATGGTTCCCTTCGGGGATGATGATCAGTCCTTTGCCATCGCCGAATTTACGTTCAACAAATTGAAGGCGAAGAATGTGGCCATCTGGACCGACAATTCCATGGATTTCACCAAAGCGCTTTCAAAATTTTACAAGGAGAAGATTCTGCAGCTTGGCGGAAAGGTTGTTCTGGAAGATTTTTTCATGATGGGGGATAAGGATTTTTCAGCCCAGATCGCCCGCCTTAAAGCCTCCAATCCGAAAGCGGATGCGGTCTTTATTTCCGCCATCCCCAATGAAGCAGGACTTACGGTAAAACAGATCCGTGAAGCCGGACTTTCTCTTCCCATTGTCAGCGGCGACGGCTTTGATACGGAACTGGTTACCACGGTTCCGGGTGTCAAACTGGCAAATGATGTCTATTTCTCAACCCATACCTACCGAGAGGATACCCGTCCCGAAGTCGTGGCGTTTGTTGCGGCTTATGAAAAAGAATACAAAAAACCGCCGGAAAACGCCTTTGCAGCTCTCGGATTCGATGCGGTGGGTCTGATTGCCGACGCGATCAAACGTGCAGGAAAAACCGATGGAAAAGCGCTTCGGGAAGCCTTGGCCGCCACAAAAGGATTCAAAGCGGTCACCGGCGAGATCACCTACTCCCGCCCCACCGGTGTTCCCATGAAAGGGGTTTCCATCATCAGTGTAAAGGCCGGAAAATATAAAGTCGAAGAGGTCTGGTTCCCCAAATAATACTGTTCACCCAAGCCGCCTTCTCATGAAGGAGGCGGCTTGGATTTCAACCCGGACTTAAGTTTGCTTCACTCCAACCCAACGTGTGAGGATATCCGCCTATGAAAACGGTTAAGCTGGAAGAATTCAATGAATATTCAATAAAAAAGAGCAAGGTGGAGAAGGCGATTCTTGCCGTCGGTTCGACGGAAAGCCACGGCGAGCACCTGCCGTTCGGATGCGACACCTTTGTGGCGTATGACATCGCCCTGGAAGTGGCCGGCCGGCTGGATAAAACTGTTGTGGTTCCGCCCTTATGGTACGGCATGAGCCTGCATTACCGCCACAAACCCATGTGTGTCAGCCTCACGAACGACACCCTGACCCGGGTGATCCGGGAAGTGATGGAATCGCTCGTTTATTGGAACATCAAAAAGATACTGGTCATCAATGGACATGACGGAAACATTCCGCCCATTGAGGCCGCAGCCCGGGATATCAAACTGAAATACCCAAAGATAGGACTGGCGGTTCTGGATGCCTGGTGGGTGACGGCGGGAAATTTGCTTCCGGCAGATACCTTTGAAGTCTGGGGAGGGCTTGGACATGGAGGAGAAGGAGAGACCTCCATCGCCCTGGCGATTTTTCCTGAACTGTGCGACATCAAAAGAGCCAAAGGGATGATTCCGGATATGGATCCCAATGTGAAACTCATCTGGAATTTCGAAGAACTGACGCGATTCGGCGCCACCGGTGCACCGAAAAAAGGGACACCGGAAAAAGGGCGGAAAATGAAGCAGGTTCTTGTCGATTATCTGGTCGAATTCGTCAAGCGGATGGACAGGCAAAACTGGACCTATGCCCAGAAGTAAGAAAAAAAGGACCATCGTCATTTTCTTTACCGGCGGCACCATCACCATGAAGCCGCTGGCGAAAAACCGTGGTGTCGTTCCGAGCGAAGCGTTTCGAAAATATTTTTCCGACCTGAGTCCTCACATCAGGGACGTCGCATTAAAACCCATCTGGTGGTCGAATCTTCCCAGCCCTCACATGACACCGGAGCTCATGTTTCGGCTGGCAAAAGAGATTGATGCGGCTGTTTCGGATCCGGAGGTTCTGGGTGCGGTGGTAATCCATGGGACTGATGTCCTGGTGGAATCCGCATACATGGCGGATTTGACGGTAAGCGCCTACAAACCGGTGGTATTCACCGGCTCCATGCGGTTTTACAGCGAAACCGGATTTGACGGAACCCGCAACCTTCTCAATGCGGTCAAAGCCTGCATGCTTCCCCTTCCACCGGAAACCGGCGTTGTATTGCTGATGACGGATCGGATATTTTCCGCCCGCACCGTCATCAAGGTGAATGCGCTGAATATCGATGCATTTGATGCTCCGGAAAGCGGTCCTGTGGCCTATGTCGCCGGAGACTCGATTCTGCTTACCGGCCGTCCTTTCGGGAAGATGACGCCGAGACGCCCCATTGTGCCGACAGACTCCATCAACCCGAATGTCGCCATCCTCTCCTGCTATACAGGGATGGACGGGGATCTTGTCGATCATCTCCGGGAGAAAAAAACAGCAGGACTGGTTGTTGAAGGATTCGGCGCCGGAAATGTGCCGCCGAAAATCGTTCCTTCACTTGAAGCCTGCATCCGGGAGAAGATTCCGGTGGTGCTCACAACC
>JBFMEI010000377.1:0-2487 GCA_040753295.1 Thermodesulfobacteriota bacterium
TTTGGCTTTCCATCGGCGCACCGAAAACCGCCATGATTCCGTCGCCGATATACATGAGCAGGGTGCCGTGGCAGCCGAATATCTCTTCGGTCATTTTATTGAAATATTCGCTTAAAATATTCACCAGTTCCGGGGGGGAATATTTTTCGGAATAGGTCGTAAACCCGGTTAAATCGGAAAAGAGGACGCTTAAGGTCTTGACTTCCCCTCCAAGCTTCAACTGATCCGGATGCTCCAGTATTTTTTCAATCACATCCCCGGCCACATATTGACCGAATGCATTTCTGACCCGCCGTTTTGACCGTTCCTCGGTGAAATAATTGAAGACTGTAAGCGCAATATATGTGAGCACCAGTCCGAGAAGCGGATAAACCATGCTCAATAAAATCTTCAGGTGAGTAAAGAGCTGGTAGATGATGATGATATAACCGGAAAAAAGAAACAGACCGAAGATCAGTCCTTTGAATGCATTCAATCGGGGCAGTACCAGGCCGGTAATCACGCACAAGAAAATAATGGCCAGGAGGTCAAAAATCCTTGACCAGTTGGGTTTGGTCAGAAAGTTTCCACTCAGGATATTATCTACAACCATGGCATGGAGTGCCAGTCCCGGAAGTGACGCGCTGAAAGGCGTGATAATATAGTCGGCAATCCCCATTGCGGCCCCGCCGACAACGACGACTTTCCCTGCGAACGCATCTTTCTCAATATTTCCCCGGATGATGTCTGAAACCGAATATTGAGGAATAACATCTCCTGCACCCAGATGATTCACAAAAAGGCGGCCGTACTCATCTGTGGGAATAAAAATATTTCCCATCCGAACACCTTCAACGCCATACTCCCCGCCTTTTACGGAGAGCGTCGGCTGGTTCAGAAGATGCCACACCGCCTGGATGGTGAGGGAGGCATAGAGTCCGTTTTTACATCGCAGCATCAGAGGCGCCCATCGGACCACGCCATCTTCATCCGGCAGCTTGTTGAAGAATCCTGATGAATCGGCGACCTGAGAAAAGAGATCAAGGTTTGCTTCCGGTGCAAAGACATCGATGACGGGAAGGGACTCCACAAATCCTTTCGGATCCTGGGGATACCGGGATGAGGCGATTCGGTCGAGTTGAATCTGAATTTCTTCGGGTGTTACTTCATAGTTGAGATTTGCAGGAGTGATGTGGAAGAAATGCCCCAGAATGATTTTGGATTTGGAGTTCTCAATGGCGTCTCTCAGGAGCCGGTCGTTATCGGTTTTTTGTTGATACTCACGGATAAAGGCTTCAAAAACGGGATTGCGGATTTTGAGTTCATCCACACGCCGGTCGACCTCCCGGATCAATTTCAGATTCGTATTTTCATCCGGATCCAGAAATCCGATATCAAAGGCAATGACTGCCGCACCGTTTCCGGAAAGCTGTTCGATGAGAAGCGCGATCTTGGAGCGGGGCCACGGCCATCTTCCCTCTGAGTTCAGGCTTTTTTCATCAACCAGAGCCATCACTACTTTTCCGGATGACCGGATTGGACCTCGGGATATAAATCGCAGGTCGACGGTTTTTAACTCCATCTGTTCTAAAAATGAAAACCCTAATAAAAACAAAATGATGACTGCTGTGGCAACTCCGCACGTGATCAGGGTGCGGTTGATGGAAAGAATTTTTTTAAGACGCGCCATCGATGATTTTTTCCTTATGCTTTAGGATTTGAATCAAGAAATGTTTCATAAAAAAAGAGTTGATTTTTTCTGATCAAATCATTAAAAAAGTATTACGATATTCTTTTTCTTTTTGATATTTCACCGCCAGCGTATCAGGCCGCTGATGGAAAAACAAGAAAAACCGATTAAGCTCCCGATACCGCACCGCCTGAGTCGAAGCATGTAAGATGGAGAAAATTATGCGGATTCCTTTCCCTGAAACCACCGGCCGGTGGTGCATTCCCCTGGCTCTTATTCTCTTAATTTTCGCCTGCGTTGCACCGGTTTCAACCCCGCCCTCAACACCGATGCCTCTCCCGGCCAAATCCTTAACCGGCAAATCGAAATTTGCCTTCAATTTCCCTGCCGACAAGCCCATCAGCCTTGCGATCGATTCCCAGAATCGGCTGATGGTCGGAAAAAACAAAGGGATAGACCTCTTTGAACTTGATGGGAAACGCGCGGGGCGATTTTCATCCGTCCCGCAAGGGGTTGCTTCCTTTGAAAATCCCTGTGACATCGATTTTTCCAGAGAGAGAATCTACATTCTCGATTCGGTTCTGAACAAGCTTTTCATCTTTTCTTCGAACGGGACCTACCTGGAAAGCTTCGGGAACCGGGGAAGCGGCCCCAAAGAATTCAATTCGCCGACAGGGGTGGCTGTTTATGAAGGGGTCGTTTTTGTCACCGATACCGGAAACAGGAGGATTCAGGTTTTTGGAGCCAATGGAACATTCATCCGGACCATCGGTCCGAATCTCCTTGCCAAGAGCGAAAAAGCCAAAAAAGGGTTTCTG
>JBFMEI010000378.1:0-2474 GCA_040753295.1 Thermodesulfobacteriota bacterium
GCAAGGGATTTTGCGGATTTATCTTAAGTACGATACCGGTCGAAATTGCGCCATGATGAATATCAAAAAAATCAGCAAGCCGAGCAGAAGGATGTATCTGAAGAGTAAAGACATCAAGCCCATTTTAAGCGGTATGGGAATTTCGATCATATCGACATCAAAAGGAATTATGACGGATAAGCGGGCAAGGAAAGAAAATTTAGGGGGAGAAATTCTTTGCAACGTCTGGTAGCCTTTCTTTTAGGATAGAGGTCGAGGCATTCGGCTGAAGCCGCCGAAACAAGGAATGAGGAGAGTTCAATGTCCCGAATAGGTAAAAAACCGATTTCGATACCGGAAAAAATAAAAGTGGCGTATCAGAGCAGGATCCTTTCCGTTGAAGGGCCGAAGGGAATGATCAAGAAAGCGATCCATCCTGATGTGGATCTTGAAATTGAAAATGCATTAATCCGGGTCACGACAAAGGCCGAGGGGAAAAAGAACCGGGCCTTGTGGGGGCTTACAAGAAGTCTTGTGGTGAATATGATCACCGGTGTCAATAAAGGGTTTGAGAGGACTCTTGAAATTAACGGCATCGGCTATCGGGCCAACATCAGCGGAAACCGGATCGAGATGAGTCTCGGCTACTCCCATCCGGTCCTGTTCGATTTACCGGAAGGAATTCAGGCCTCCGTTGATCGGAATACCATTATCCGGCTGACCGGTGTGGATAATGAATTGCTGGGTGAAACCGTGGCATCCATCCGCCGGTTGAAACCGCCGGACTCATACAAGGGAAAAGGAATCCGACGGGCAGGGGAACGGATTCAGCTTAAAGCCGGGAAGACAGGAACCAAATAATCTGAGGGAATATTGGGACCCCGTGGACGATCAAGATATGGATCAATTAACCATGAGGGTCATTACTCTTAGCGCAGGAAATCGAAATGGGATATTCCAACCAAAAAAAAGAAGCTAGGTTAAAACGGAAAAAAAGCATTCGGAAAAAAATATCCGGGACTTCCGATCGGCCGAGACTGAGTGTCTTCCGGAGTGCAAGGCATATTTATGCTCAGGTTGTGGATGATTCATCAGGTCAAACTCTGGCAGCGGCATCATCTTTGGAAAAAGAAGCCAGGGAGCAGTCCGATCCGGGAAATAAAACCAAAAAAGCAGCCCATATCGGAACCCTCGTTGCGAAACGTGCCTTGGAAAGAGGAATCATCAGCGTTGTTTTTGACCGAAATGGATTTTTATACCACGGCCGCGTTAAGGCGGTTTCGGATGCAGCCCGTGAAGCGGGCTTGAAATTTTGATGCTTCCGCAGTCATTTTTCAAGTGAAAAGAGGAGGAGACGCTTGATCAAACAGGAAACCGGTGAAAAAGAATTTATCGATAAAGTCGTCCATATCAGCCGAGTGGCAAAAGTCGTGAAGGGTGGACGAAGGTTCAGCTTCAGCGCCATTGTTGTTGTCGGTGACGGTGAGGGAAAAGTCGGTTATGGACTGGGAAAGGCGGGAGAGGTTCCCGAAGCGATCCGAAAAGGAGTGGAAAAAGCCAAAAAGAACATGATCAAGGTTCCTCTGGTAAACGAAACAATCCCCTTCGAGGTCTTGGGCAAATACGGATCAGGGAATGTTCTTTTAAAGCCGGCATTGAAAGGGACCGGAGTCATTGCCGGCGGAGCGGTTCGGGCGGTAATGGAGGCGTGCGGCATCCAGAATATTTTAACCAAGAGCCTGGGGTCGACGAATCCGCATAATGTAATCAGAGCCGCAATTGCCGGTCTCAATAAACTCGAGAGTCGGGAAGACGTGGCGAAAAGACGCGGCATTCGTGAAGAGGAGCTCTAGAAAAAAGGAAGCATGAACGTGATGCTGGAAGTGACATTGACGAAAAGTATGATCGGCCGCCCGGAAAAGCACCGGAAGGTGCTTCGCGGTATGGGGTTGAACAGGCGAGGAAAGACGGTATCCCTTCCGGATACACCGAGTGTCCGCGGTATGATCCAAAAGGTATGCCATCTTGTCGAATATAAGGAGAAGAAATGAGACTTCATGAGCTATCTCCGGCTTCCGGATCTAAAAAATCCAGAAAACGGGTTGGAAGAGGGGACGGATCGGGAAGGGGAACGACCTCCGGCAGAGGATCGAAAGGACATAAGGCCCGATCAGGCGGGGGTGTGAATCCTGCTTTCGAGGGTGGACAGATGCCGATCCAGAGGCGTCTTCCCAAAAGGGGTTTTTTTAATATTTTCAGAAAGGATTTTGCGGTTATCAACATCCGCGATCTGACTCGTTTTGAAACAGGGTCTGTTGTAGATGAGCCTGCCTTGGTCCGGTCCGGGCTTGTTCATGGAAAGCAGAACGGCATCAAACTTCTCGGGCATGGTGAGATCGGATACCCCCTGACAATTCGATTGAATAAGATCAGTGAAAGCGCAAAAGAAAAAATTCTAAAAGCAGGCGGAACAGTCGAGGTCATCTAGAATGGTT
>JBFMEI010000379.1:0-2469 GCA_040753295.1 Thermodesulfobacteriota bacterium
GCAATTTTTAATTGATCCATGTTACTCATCCTCCTGATTTCTCTTATTTTTGTCATAAAGATCAATAACCGTCTAAAACCGGCCCAATCTCTGATAGACTCATCATACAGCATTCTTTGAGGATGTCAAGAAAAAATATTGCAATGCAACAATTATTTAATAAATAGATTGCATGTCAATTATTTATATTATATTAATGACATCAATAAATTAAATTGTTTAATATTTAAGCCAAATTTCTTTTTAGTTATATTATATTGCGATACAATATGATATTCTTCTTCAGCCTGATATTGAAAAGGGGGATTCGGGAATGGCAGACCCATTAAAGCTTAAAAAATATACCAACAGGCGCCTGTATGATACGGAAAGAAGTGTCTATGTGACCTTAAGTGAAATCTCTGAAGTTATCAAGGCCGGACGAAGAGTGGAGGTTGTGGATGCTAAAACCAGTGAGGATGTCACCGCCTTTATTCTTACTCAGATCATTCTGGAAGAAGGAAGAAACCATCATTCGTTTCTTCCCATTCCCTTTCTCCATATGATTATTCAGTATGGAAACCTGCTGAGTGAATTTTTTGAAAAGTACCTGCTCAAGACATTTCAGGTCTATCTGATTCAAAAAGAGAGTTTCGACAGTCAGTTCATGCGATGGATAGAAGTCGGGGCCGATTTTTCCCAGATGGCACAAAAAACAGCCGAACGCTTTAAGCCGTTCCAATCATTTTTAAACGGATTTTCAGGAGGGAAAAACAGCGATTCCGAACCGCCTGAAAATCCTGCATGAGTTTTGCAGGTCTGGAGTCGTCATTGTCAACCCGATATAGAGGCCTTTTCTTCTTTATTAAAAACGCTCAATTTAGGTAAAAATATTTGCCGAAAGAACGATTCGAGAATGTTTCATCAAAGGAGAATCTCATGAATAGACCATCAGATGCCGGAAAACCTGAATCGATCCATCCCATGTTATCTCCATTGACGCCGATCCGGACCAAAAAGGGAAAGATCGTATCCGCCCGCGAAGCCATTCGTGTCATCCGGGATGGAGATACGGTTGCAACCGGCGGATTTGTCGGAATTGGATTTGCAGAAGAGATCGCCATTGAAATCGAAAAAAGTTTTTTAGAGACCGGAAAACCTTCCGGATTGACATTAGTATATGCTGCCGGCCAGGGGGATGGAAAAGAGAGAGGATTGAATCATTTCGGGCATGAAGGTCTGGTCAGAAGAGTCATCGGCGGACATTGGGGCCTTGTCCCAAAATTACAGAAACTGGCGATTTCCAATAAAATCATCGCCTATAACCTTCCCCAGGGGGTGATCTCCCATTTATATCGGGATATTGCTGCCAAAAAACCGCGGACCATTACAACGGTTGGGCTTGGAACATTCGTGGATCCGAGAAACGGAGGAGGAAAAATCAATGAAATGACCATGGAAGAGCTGGTTGAGCTCATCCATTTTGATGAAAAAGAATATCTGGCCTATAAGACGCTCCCCATCCATGTAGCGATCCTGCGGGGGACCACGGCGGATACAGACGGCAACATCACCATGGAAAAAGAAGCCCTGACGCTGGAGTCGCTTTCCATTGCAACTGCAGCAAAGAACAGCGGCGGTTTTGTCATCGTTCAGGTGGAAAGAATTGCCGAGCATGGGACGTTGAATGCACGACAGGTTAAGATTCCGGGAATCATGGTCGATTGCGTGGTGGTTTCACACCCTGAAAACCATTGGCAAACCTTTCTGGAAGTCTATAACCCTTCGTTTTCGGGTGAGATCAAAATCCCCATGCAGAACATCCCTCCCATGGAAATGGATGATCGAAAAATCATTGCCCGCAGGGCAGCTTTTGAATTGAAGGCAAATAGTGTCGTCAACCTGGGAATCGGGATGCCCGAAGGAATTTCGAATGTTGCCAATGAAGAAAAGATCCTTGATTTTATTACCCTGACCGCCGAACCCGGAGTCATCGGCGGACTTCCGGCAGGTGGCCTGAATTTCGGCGCGGCAGCCAATACCGAAGCCATCATCGACCAGCCGAGTCAGTTCGATTTTTATGACGGTGGAGGGTTGGATCTGGCGTTTCTGGGACTTGCCCAGGCTGATAAAGATGGAAATCTGAATGTCAGCAAGTTCGGCCCAAGGCTTGCCGGTGCCGGAGGATTCATCAACATCAGTCAGAATGCTAAAAAAGTGGTATTTGTCGGAACATTTACCGCCGGAGGACTTGAGATAGGAGTTAATGAGGGGAAGCTTCAAATTCGAAAAGAAGGAAAAGTTAAAAAATTCATCAATCAGGTGGAGCATATCACCTTCAGCGGTAAATACGCCATGATGAAGCATCAGCCGATTCTATATGTAACGGAACGGTGTGTATTTTCCCTGACAGATGCAGGAATGGAGCTCATTGAGATCGCACCCGGGATCGATCTGAAGAAGGAGATTCTTGATCAGATGGATTTCATG
>JBFMEI010000380.1:0-2468 GCA_040753295.1 Thermodesulfobacteriota bacterium
TTAGGGATCTGCTATGCGGTTGCGGCAATTAAAAAATGGGCAAGGATCTTATCGATCTTTTTTAATATCGGGACTGCGGGTCTTTATATCATCTATGGAATCGGATATTATGGCAGCAGGCAAATCCCCATGGCCCTTCTTTCAGGACTTATCGTGATTTTATTTTCAGGCTCAACATATTTTTTGCTCATTAAGAAGACCTCCGCCTTTTTTAATGAACGGAATCAGATTCAAGAGGAACCTCATGCCCCTCAATCCTAAAGAAGTGATTTGTGAATGCGGCAATTCCATGACCCTTTCAGTTCGAAAACTCCGGTGCGTCAAATGCGGAAAATATCTTTTTTACGATGAACCGGATAAACGGCGTCATCGGGCCAATACGATCTATTTCCTCCTCATGTTTGCCCTTGGCGTCGGTTTCACCGCTTACTTTTTTATTGAAATGATCGTTGATCCCCTCTTCCGGTAATATGAATTTATTACCTTTAACTTCCCTGTCATTATTTAAAACGATCATTTTAGGTCTCAATAAACCGCTTGAATTCAAGGCTTCCGGTAATCTTATCAAGGACCTCATGATACCTCTTCAGGGAATCCATATCCTCAAATTCCAGGGTCAATGAATAGTTTCCCGCTTCAAACTCCCGGGAAGGCTTGATCAGTACGCCCCGGCCCAGTTTCATTTTCTTCACAAGGAGTTGAAACTCTTCCTCCATCGAGGTTTTGTAGGGAAACCGCCGCTTCATGAGTGCAGCTTTGATCTGCCGTATCTTTAAATTGCCGTCCATGTCCGGATCGGTTCGAATTTTCTGAAGGGTTGCATCAAACACCAGATCAAGAAGAGAGATCTGTTCCCGGAAGGCGATCTCTTCAAAAAGAAGCATCAATTCCCGCTGCTGATTAAATCCAAGCTTCAGTTCACAGAATAATGTTGCAATGGGTATCGCCGTCTCGGGGTCCAGCTCGAAGAGCGCCAGGGCAACAGGAAGGGAGATGGCACCGGCGCCTACCGCATCCTGCACCGGCTCCGGAAGATGGGAAAGTTTTCTGAGCTTTGAAATCATCACGGGATGCTCCGGGAGCCTCAACCCTGATGCGGCCCCGGATAAGGCTTCCGGGTTTGGAAAATACCGTGACAGAAGATTCAGTGCACGGGAGGTTTCAATGAGATTCAATTCCCGTTGGAATGAATTGTCTGAAATCGCAAGGATCGCCCGGGATTTTTCAGGAGTTCCCGGGTCAAGAATCAAGGCGTTGATCTCAGTGATTCCTAATCTCCGGCACGCTTCGATTCTTTTAAATCCGCTCAGAATCTGAAAACCGGATTTTTTTTGGAATAAAATGGGAAGATGGATCATCCCCAGGGATTGAACGGACCGGACCAGATCGTCCGGGCAGGTGGATGTGGTGATCCGGAATCCGGTCTCTTTTTCATCGATTCGGGAGATCCGGATCTTTTTTTTAACTCTGGAAACCAGATTCTGGATAAGGGTCATTCAGGTATTAATCGATCTTTTCTCCGGTCAGTTGTTCAAGTGCTTCAAGATATTTCAACCGTGTGTTTCGGATAACTTCCTCAGGTAATGAAGGTGCCGGAGGTCGTTTATTCCATTTTATGGAGATCAGATAATCTCTCAGATACTGCTTGTCGTAACTGACCTGTGCTCTTCCCGGGACATACGACGCTTTGGGCCAGAATCTCGATGAATCCGGGGTCAGCACCTCATCAATTAAGATCATATCCCCGTTTACTTTGCCGAACTCGAATTTGGTATCCGCAATGATGATCCCTTTCCGATCGGCAATCTCTACCCCTGTGTTGTATATGTCTAGGCTGACTTCACGGATTTTTTTGGCAAGAGGATTTCCGACCCTCCGGATCATCTCCTCAAAATCAATATTTACATCATGAATCCCGACCTCCTCTTTGGTGGAAGGGGTAAAAAGAGGCTCCGGAAGCTTTTCCGATTCCCGAAGCCCTTTTTGAAGGGTTATCCCGCAGACGGCTCCGGTTTCCTGATAGGAACTCCATCCGGAGCCGGACAGATATCCTCTTACGACACACTCGACCGGAAGGGGCTTTGTTTTTCGAACCAGCATGCTTCGTCCTTCCAAGATTTCGGCATAGGGGCGGCACGATTTCGGATATTCGGACACATCGCCGGATAGAACATGATTCGGGATGATCCTTTCCATGATTTTAAACCAGAATAGGGAGATCCGGGTAAGAATCTTCCCTTTATCCGGAATGGGGTCCGGCATGATCACATCAAATGCGGAAATCCGGTCGGTTGCTACCAGAAGGAGCGTGTCCCCCAGATCATAAATGTCTCGAACCTTCCCTTTTTTAAGGAGCGCCAATTCCGGAAAATCGGTTTCACAGAGTGCGCGTTGACTGGATTTCATGATTTGAGTTCCTCCCTGAAAAAAGAAATCTGAATTCAGATTAAATATGAACGATCTCTCCG
>JBFMEI010000381.1:0-2467 GCA_040753295.1 Thermodesulfobacteriota bacterium
ATAATCGAAGATTTTTTCCACAGCCGCCTCTGCTTTTTTCAACGCATGAAGATCCGTCTTATCCAGCATGATATTGAAATGGATATTTCCGTCTCCGGCATGACCGAAACTGGCGATGAAAAGGCCGGTTTCTTTTTTTAAGGCTTCAATTTTATCGACCAGATCCGGAATCCGGCTCCTGGGGACAACAATATCTTCATTGATTTTATGGGGTGCATACTGGAACAACGCGGGCGAAATGGATTTTCTGGCTTTCCAGAGCGCTTCAGCTTCCTGTTGATTTTCGGCAATTTTGATTGACTCCGCTCCGGAAGCGATGCAGAGGTCTCTGATTTGGGTCATTGTTTCCTTGAGTTCCGAAGCCCTTCCGTCTGTTTCAATGAGGAGTAAGGCTTCTGCTTCCAGGGGAAGTCCGGTGTTCAAATAGGCATCCACGCAGCGGATGGACGCGTTATCCATAAACTCAAGTGTGCGGGGAATGAGTCCCTTCCGAATGATTTTCGAAACGGTGTTCGTTGCTGCCTCCATTCGTGAAAACACCGCCATCATGGTCAATATCGATTCCGGCCGGGGGAGCAGCCGCAGGGTGATCCGGGTAATGATCCCCAGGGTGCCTTCTGAGCCGACCAGGAGACGCGTCAGGTCATACCCCACCACTCCTTTTGCAGTCTGGACTCCTGTTTTAATAATTTCACCGGTCGGGATCACCGCTTCAAGTCCTAAAACATAATCGCGGGTCACCCCATATTTGACGGCTCGGGGCCCTCCGGCGCACTCTGCGATGTTTCCGCCCAGTGTTGAGAAATCAGAACTTGAAGGATCCGGCGGATAAAACAATCCCACTTTTTCAACAGCGCGATGAAAGGATGCCGTGACGACGCCGGGTTCAGCCACGGCAATCAGGTTCTGGGTGTCGATCTGAAGAATCCGGTTCATCCGGGTGAAAACCATCACCACACCGCCCCGGACGGCCAGAGATCCACCGGTCATGCCCGAACCGCTTCCTCTCGGAATAACGTAAAAGGATTCTGTGTTGGCCAGTGTCAACAGCGCGGCGATTTCATTGGTGCTTCCGGGAAAAACGACGGCGTCGGGCGGATAGACCTGTGCTGTGGCATCGTATGCATAACAGATCCGCTCTTCCGGCGTTCGGGTGCAAAAGGAACGGCCGACGATTTCCTGGATCTGTTGAAATGATTTTTTTGAAAGCGCCATTGGCGGCGGCTATTCCGGAGAATGTGAATATTGAACAGCGCTATTCCGCGACCACTTCCACTGTAATCTCAGGTTCGATTCCGGCATATATGCGGATGGGAATTTTAAAGGTACCGAGGGTTTTGATGGGCTCGGGAAGAAGTACCATCCGCTTTTCAATGACAACCTCCTGCTGGGAAAGGGAATCGATAATATCCCGGACTCCGACGGATCCGTAAAGCCGATCTTCCTCGCTGACTTTGGCCGAAATTTTACAAGAGACCCCCTCAAGCCTCTTGGCCATCTCTTCTGCAAGTGCTTTTTCTTTGGCCACCTGTTTTTCGAATTTGATTTTGTCTTTTTCCATCAACTTCCGATTTTGAGGGGTTGCTGTTACAGCTTTCTTGAGCGGCAGAAGATAATTCCGCGCGTATCCATCCGCTACCGTGACTTCGCTTCCGATAAGCCCCAGAGAGTCGATGGTTTCTTTCAAAATAACCTTCATGATGTCTCCTCCATCAGGTTCAAGCAATGAAAATGAACCCTATCTTTATTCATGTTGAATTTGAATGCCTAATTTTCTGAAATTGAGCCATGTATCAAAAAAACCTAACGCGATAATCGCGAGACAAAAAAGCTGTTGGATCGCGATGAGAGAGTATAATCCGATTCGTAAAATTTTTGGAAGTCTTTTCTTTTCAAAGAAAAACGATACGATGGCAATCCCTTCGAAAAAATATACAACCATAAAGACGATCAATCCGTTTAATCCGATCATTTTAATCCCGGTCTCAGGAAACAGCATCAGAATGCCGCAGGCAATGACCCCCCATACCAGAGGTTCGGGCGCTTTCCACCGGTTGAGCGGTCCCAGGTCCGGGTAGAAGAGTCTTCTTGACTGGAGAAAGGGTTTTGCCATCAGAAGATTGGCCCATGCGACGAACAGGGTGGAAACAACTGCAAGGGAGGGTGTAATTCGAACCAGAACGTATTGGATCTGCTCCAGTGAATCGGAGATCTGTAGGAGCGCCTGTTGGGAGACTCCCATCTGTTTGTAGAATGCGATGGTGAGGTTAAGGTTAATCAGGACATATCCGGAGACCAGTTCCCCAATCGGAGTTCGATTGAGCGCCGAATAAATAAACAGGGCGGATAACGAGATTCCCAACACCGCCAGGGATGAATACGAAATCATCTTTTCTATGGAAAGATGCTTTCCGGCAAATTCACTGAGAAAAAAACCCAAAAGAAGAAGGGTTATAAAAAACACGGA
>JBFMEI010000382.1:0-2453 GCA_040753295.1 Thermodesulfobacteriota bacterium
CATCGGATTGACCCCTCAGAGCACCGGCCAGCTCGGAGGACATAAAGCCCAGGGACGCACAGCCGATTCCGCAAAAGTCGTCATCGAAGACGCCCTGGCCGTGGAGCATGCCGGCGCCCGGATGCTTCTCATTGAAGCGGTCCCCCCGGAGGTTTCCGGATTCATTTCCAGGAAGCTTAGCATTCCGGTCCTTTCCATCGGGGCAGGCCCCACCTGCGATGGGCAGCTCCTCATCGTATCGGACCTGATCGGACACTTCACGGCCTTTACTCCAAAATTCGTTAAGCGTTACGCCAATGTGGCCGAAATCATCACCAATGCCATAAAGGAATACATCTGGGATGTTAAAAGCGGGGCATTTCCCCGTGATGAACATTGCTATCACATGCTTCCGGGTGAGGAAGAAAAATTGGCCAAAGTGATCGAATCGTATGATTGACAACCTCTGATCTCTTTCCATAAGAGAAGCCGGGTCGGCAGAACCGGCAACCCAAGGAGAACCGTATGACCGATATTCGAAATCGCCTTAAAATTTCAAAAAAACGGCTCGATGAAATCAATGCTTTTTTACTCGATCCGGAGAATGACCTTATCAATGAATTCCTGAGCATTGTGGAAAAGTACGGCGGACCCAGGGAAATTAACCGGAAAGCGGCTAAAGCCGGAAAACTGAATACCCTATTAAGTCATTTAAAGAAGAAAAAATCTCCTTATGTTAACGATCTGAAGTGGTTGATGGAACAGCGCGATAACAAGGCCTTTATTTCCGCAAATGAATATCAAAACCGGTTCCGAAAGGATGGATCGTTTAATGAAAGGAATGCGGTAACCCTTGAGATATCGGCGCTTCAATATTTTCCATGGCTTATCGAAGAAGCCAGACACTCCATTGAATCCCGGCAACTGATGCCTGGAAGATTTATCCGGGTTCGGAACATGAAAGAGCAGGTTGAAGACGACGACATCCTTGCCGTTGCCGCAGCCATGGTTATCATCGGCGCTTCCTGCGTGGAGACTCTCGACACCCGGGGGACCGACGGTTCCAATGTCCACCTGGGAGGTCCTTCCACCATCACCGGATATTTCGGAGGGATCGGATCCCCCAATGACTACCCGCTGAAATGGCTCGATGAATATCTTTACTACTATACGACCTACGGAATCCGTCAGGTGCTTAATACGAATCCTGGGACTGTCTTTCTGGGATATATGCTTCATAAACTGGGAATCGAAAACGAATTTAAAATTTCCGTATTCATGGGAAATGACAACCCTTTTGCGGTTTTATGGACTCTCATGGCGTCACGGCTGCTCTCCAGGCAAGATGGTACCACCTCTCTTATCGGTTTCAATTTTTCCAACTCCGTGAACAACAAGACAATCCGTAATGCTCATGAGGTTAGAAAAGGATTCGGTCTTGAAAACGGGGTGCGATTTGAGCACCACATCACCGAAACATGGAAATCAATTGTACGCCAGCCGTATAACCGTAGAGACGAACTTATCGAAATTGCCGCCGTAGTTCCCAATATTTCCGCCAAACATGAAGGCGGAGATCCTGAAGTCGAAAGCCGGTTAGATCATCCTTCGGATATCCTTGACTATTTCATGCCGAAAAAAGAGGCGGCAGAAAAAGGCCTTCTGGATGCGATGTTCAGGAACTATCTTGAAAAGCACAATGCCCTGAACAAAACCGCAGAGGAGTTAATCCGGGCCGGTATCGCAGTAAAGGCCGCTGGAAATCTTCATTAGCTGAAATAGAGGAGGTGCTCCATGATACCCAAAGTCATGCATGACTATCTCCTGAGTCATCTTCCTGAGACTGCCATCCGAAATCGCACCCGCAAGGAAAACGGCCTCTGTTTTCTTGAACTCGGCTATCTGGATGAACACCTGCTTTCACGGATGGGGGTTACTCGGGATACCCTTGGCCCCAAACTTGTCGCCTGCCTGTGGGATGAAGCGTCACCGCTTGAAATCGGCGGATATCTGGTTGTCGACAATCTTTCCATGGGGAGCCCGTCCATGGGTGGAATCCGGATGCTTCCCGATATCACGCCGGTCGTCGTCCATAATCTTGCCCGGGGGATGACCCTGAAAAACGGTGCGGCCAATCTTCCTTACGGCGGAGGGAAATCCGGAATTGTTGCCGATCCTCAGCTTCCGGTAAAGCAGCGAAGACTCGTCATTCAAGGATTTGCCCGCCTCATCCGGAGGTATCGAAATGTGTATGTCCCCGGACCGGATGTCGGCACCAACGACCGCGACATGAAGTTCATCGCTGTTGAGAACGGTCTTGACAGCGCTGTATCCAAGCCTGCAGACATGGGAGGAAATCGGATCGATGAACTGGGTGGAGCTGCCGGAGGTGTGATCACCGCCCTTGAACGGCTTCTGGAAATCATGCCCAGGTTGACGGTTCTCCCTCAATTCGCAAATCTGAAAATTCCCCC
>JBFMEI010000383.1:0-2453 GCA_040753295.1 Thermodesulfobacteriota bacterium
AAATCCCGGATGCTCGATGAATTTCGGAATGTGATCCCTTTGATGAAGGACTCCATTCTAGTGAAGCTGATGATCATTTTGACCCTTATGCCGAATCTGGTGATTCCGGTCATGAACTATCAATTCAATTATGCGGTCAATGAACAGTTCGCCACAGAAGGAGGTCTGCTGCAATTTTTTGGATACTTCCGGGGAGTGTTGAATGTCATCAGCCTTTTCATTTTACTTTTTGTCGGCCGGATATATGGAAGATGGGGCCTTCCGGTGGCGCTCATGTTTCATCCCATCAACTATCTCTTTGCATTTACGGCATTTCTTTTCCGCTTTGATGTTTTTTCCGCCATTTATGCAAGGATGTCTACGAATATCTTGAGAACGACCATCAACATTCCGGCTCAGGCCGTCATCATGGGATTATTCCCGGAATCCTACAGGCCGTTGGTAAGACCGTTCCTCAGAGGTACAGTGGTCAGGATCGGCCTTTTCATCGGATCCGGGTTGATCCTCCTTTCTACCCCTTTATTTCATCCCCGTTATCTCTCGATTGTTTGCGCACCGTTTGTCATTGTCTGGATTATTGCACCGTTTATTTTGAAAAAACGGTATGCCGGTATTCTTCTGGATCTGATTTCGAAAAAGATATTGGATTTAAAATCCATGGAAAACAAAGATATCGGATCGTTGTTTAATGAAAAGGAGATCCGGCAGCAACTCATGCGGTCTTTCATATCTGCCTCAGGGGAAAATGCCGCCTGGTTTGCGAAACTTCTTAAAACCCTTTCTGTTGAGAATCTGGACAATACTCTCCTGAATAAAATTCAGGAAGAATCCGACGAGACAAAAATCGCTCTGATCCCTTTTCTTTCGAAAAAAATCGACAGGTCAGGGATCAAAAACCTTGAGAACCTCCTCGATCCCGCCAAACCAGAATTAGCCGTTGCCTTGCTTCAGGGGGCGAAAAATTGGGATCATCCGGCAGCACGGGATTTAATAAAATTGATCTTTGATTCATATGGTGACCTTCAGGTAAAAGCATCTGCCGCCGGAATATTGTTTAAAGAAAATTCGAGCGAATATCGGAGAATCATTGATGTATGGCTGGATTCAAAAGATATGGAAATGCGAAAAGCCGGCCTGACTGCTGCTGCGGAATCCGCCGAACCGGAGTATATCGGTCGCTTTGTAGCCATGATCCGTGAGAAGGAAAACGAAGGATTGCTTTTTCATATTCTGGAAGGCTTGTCACGGTTTGAGGCATCGGATCTGAATCCCCTTGTCCAACCTTATCTCTCCCATCCTGATGAGATGGTTCGAAAAGCGGCGTTAAACATTTATCGAATCACAGATGATGATTCGCTTAAAAGTGCGATTTTAATGCTTGGAGATTTATCCGAAGAGATTAACATTCTGGCAAAAAAGAAGATCGAAGAATCGGCTTATCAGAACAATCTGTTGTTAATCTCATGCCTGGTTATCCCTCGCCGGAGGATCCGGGAAGGACTCTTCGAGCTTCTGGAAATTCTTCAAATCAAAGATATTGATGTGATCCGGTTTGCCCGGTCACAGATCGAAGGCGGATACAACGTCCTTGCAGAGGCCCATGCTCTATCCCAACTTCCGGAAAGTCCAAAACGCGACATCCTGATACAAGTCCTGGAACAGGATAAAAAGGTTCGGGTGGAAAACACCCTCCGCGTTCTGGCGCTTCAGGATCGCACCGGCCAGATGAAGATTATCGTCAGGGGAATTTTTTCGTCCGATTCAAGGCAGCGGGCCAACAGCCAGGAGGCCCTGGATGATTTACTGGATTCTTCCATTTCGAAAGTATTAATTCCTATTCTGGAAGATCTTCCATATTCCCAACATGTTTCTCTGGGCCGGAAACATTTCAACCTGCCGGATTTCGGCCCGGATGGAGCAGGCATCATCCCCCATCTCCTGACAAAACCGGATTGGGTGACAGTGATTTTAACCCTTTATCTGGTTTCAGAGAATCTGAATATGACACCAGACTCGAAGATTATGGCAGGACTTTTGAAATCGGAAAACCCCCATATTCGACAGATGGCATCCATTGCAGCCCATTATCAGGACATGGATCATTTGAAAAAGGAAGGCCGTATGGAAAAGAGTATCACCATTTCTGATAAGATTTTACATTTGAAGGGGATTGAGATATTTGAGGATCTTTCGGTGAATGAACTCGCCGCCATTGCGTCTGTGACGGATGAGATCTCTTCTCTTTCGGAGTCGGTCGTAATTAAAGAGGGAGAGCCCGGAGATACCATGTACATGGTAATTGAAGGCGAGGTGTCGGTTATCCGGGGATTTGGGAGCAAAGATGAAATCGAACTGGAAAGAATCCGAAACGGAGATTACTTTGGAGAGATGGCTCTTCTGGACGACATTGTCCGGTCGGCGACCATACGCACCGAAAAGGAGAGCCGGTTTCT
>JBFMEI010000384.1:0-2443 GCA_040753295.1 Thermodesulfobacteriota bacterium
TCAACAATGTACAACACGTCAAGAGATGCACTGGTGGAGTATTCGGTACAACGGCTTATGCCGATCATTTCCCGAGAAAGAGAGAAACATCATATTCGGAAAGAGATCTTGAAACAGATGGATGAGCATCTTCGAAAAGGGAAGGCGATCTTAAAAGAAATCGGACTGCTGATCGGAAATGAGGATATGATGTTCAATCGCTTTGAGTCGGTCATGCACGCCTATCAGAATGCTTATGACACGATGGCCTCCTTTATCGAGCGCGGGATGCAAATAGAGAATTTTGAAGAAAAGAATGATTAAAATAATCCGAAAAAAAGCAGATCATGAAGGCTGATGACAGATTTCATGATCCCTGGTAATCGACCCACTCAGGGACCGGATTAACTTTCCACTTTTTTCCATAGATGAGATTATCAATCTTCGGGAAGAACAACCGGGCGGTTTTAGATCGACGGATAATCCGACGGGCCAGTCGATGGATAAAGCGATCCGGACGGCTGAAGGGGCAGATCCCCATGCAGACCGAACAATCGGTTCCCACCTTTCCCCAGTAATCGAAACAGGACGTTTCGTTAAGCTTCCATTTCAGAGCGCCGTTGCAGACGGTTTTGTCTCCAAAAGGGATCGATTTGGAAGGGCAGACTTCAGCGCATTTCAGGCAGTGTCGGCAGAATTCGTCGACGCCAAGATCAATGGGTAAATCCGGAGAGAGCGGCATATCGGTCGTTACCGCAAACAGGCGGACCCTGGGGCCGAAACGAGGGGAGATCAGGTATCCGAACCGACCGAGCTCACCAAGTCCGGCATCAATGGCAAGAGGGACCAGGTTCAGGTCGTAGCGCCGGCTGTGCTGCGCCAATGCCCGGTACCCCATGTCGGAAAACCAGCGGGAGAGGATTGTGGCGATGAACGCCCCTTTTGCATAGTTCTTCGAGCTTTCCAGGAGAGCCGGCGTATGAGGGCCGGCGCCGACAAACTCCTTCGACATTTCTGTGGCAATCACCACTGCAAATGGAAGCGGAGTTTCAATCTCTTTTCCCCAGTCTTCCCAGTTGTTGTAAAAGATTTCTCCGCGATGGGAATATGCCCAATCCGGAT
This sequence comes from Thermodesulfobacteriota bacterium, assembly GCA_040753295.1. Taxonomy (GTDB): domain Bacteria; phylum Desulfobacterota; class Desulfobacteria; order Desulfobacterales; family UBA2156; genus RBG-13-49-15. The sequence continues at coordinate 1,102 of JBFMEI010000384.1, forward strand.
TAACCCGGCAGATGCCGACCAGATCTGCACCGAGATATCGGGAAAAGCCTTTGACGATGGCCGTGGCAGTTTTGGGGTTCAATCTCCGGTTGGGAGTCTCCGGTATGGGGAGAGCATCGGCATGAAGACCGAATATGGGCGGAATCTGGAAACATGCGTCGATCATGGCTACGTTGGTCGGATGCTCATTGTCGATCACCCCGATTCGGCCGACAGGGCCTCCTTTTTTACGGCGCTCGGCATCCGCACTTTCCTTATCCGGATGTGCGCCATAGTATTGTTTATAAACTTCCGAACCCGGAGGCAGAGACCGGTTCCTTGCAAATACCGTATCCCGTTCGTCGAAACGCACCGGGTCCGAAACCAGGTGTCCCGAGGATCCCTTTAAGGCATTCGGGTTGGAGGGAGTTGGAATCAATAAATAGAGGCCTGCTGCACCGATGAAAAAAAATAATCCCTTCGCACAGGGCTGAGTCAAGGGGATCAGAAAGATCACCATCCAAATCATAACGAAAATAATTCCGCCGATAAATCCGATGTAAGAGGCTCTGAATTCCTTTTCACGAAACGATTCCAAGGCAAAAAAGAAACAGGCCATCGCACCCAGTAAAGAGAGGATAACCGGCAATGTATTCATGGGAATCCTTTTGTATTGAATATCTCGTTATATCGCACTATCTTAATTGCAGGATTCGAAGGAGAAATCAAATGACAAGTCAATCAGTCACTCAGATTTTTATAAGAGGACAAAAGGTCGGCATCATCGCGCTAGACGAGTCCCTGAAATCTGTGGCAGAAGAATTCCACGGAAAACCGGATGTTGAAATCGAGAATGCGTTATTGTCAAAGCTTTCAAACTCTAATTATATTCCTGAAAGCGTAAAGGATTTTTACCGGATCGCCTTTTTCCGGGAATATAAGAAATTCATGGGAGAGCCGGTAGGTGAAACAGATGCCGATGAAGGGCTTGAGATTAAAATTCTTGGGCCAGGATGCCCCAATTGCGAAGGACTGGAGCGACTGGTAATGGCGGTTGTTGCAGAATTGCAGATTCCGGCAGATATTGAGCACGTCCGAAATCCTCTGGTTATTTCCGAATACAAAGTTATGGGAACTCCAGCCTTGATCGTGAATAAAAAAGTCGTTTCGGTGGGAAAGATCCCGTCCAGATCAGAATTAAAGTCGATATTTTCAGGAATATGTAAAAGGACTTAGGGAGTATTTACAGACGAGTTTTTAAGGCGCCAAATTGCCGGAACATGAGATATCCGGCCAGAAGCAGAAATAAAGCGTCCCGGACCAGATACCAGATAATCGGAACCGAACCGGCAGTTTCAGGTTG
>JBFMEI010000385.1:0-2431 GCA_040753295.1 Thermodesulfobacteriota bacterium
AAGGCCATTGCAGATAATCTGACCGAATTAACCGGAGGCGGGATGGGCCTTTCTCTTCCTCTTCCGGCAGGAAGTGTGATTGCGAACACAAAATTTTTTTATTTTTCCATGTTTGCCACCCTGATTTTAATCATTATCGCAACTTATTTATTAAGCATCAGCCGGTTTGGATATGCCTGCCGTTCCATACGAGCGGATGAAGAGTCGGCCAAAAGCATGGGGATCAACACTACCAAATATAAAATTATGGCATGGATGGTCAGCTCCGTATTTACAGGGCTTGCCGGCGGGATTTACGCTTACTGGATGAGCTACATCGAACCCGGAGCGGTTTTTGATATGACCATTGCGATCAAATCCTTTGTCATGTTCCTGCTGGGGGGTGCCGGTACGGTCATGGGGCCGATTGCCGGTGCGTTTCTGATTGAACTGGTCTCGACTATGATCTGGAGCCGCTTGCTGAATTTGCACACCGCCGCACTGGGCCTGATCATTATCGCCATTGTTCTTTTTATGCCGAAAGGATTTGCCGCTTTTATCCAGGGAAGGCTTTTAAACCATCTATATCCGATTAAAAGGAAAATCAAATCCGGCGGTACGCATTGACAGGAAACGTTAAAAATCCGATGCTCTCTCTATCCAACGTCAGCTCAGGGTATAAACCCCTGGAGATTCTAAGGGATATTCATATTCACCTTGAAAAAGGGGAGTGGCTCTCCCTTATCGGACCCAACGGGGCCGGCAAATCCACGCTGATGAAAACCATATCCGGGTTGATCAGGCCGATGAACGGAACGATTTTCTATGAAGAAATGGACATCAGCCAAAGACCGGTTCACGAACGGGTTCGACTTGGGATTTCTCTGGTTCCGGAAGGGAGAAGGCTTTTTACCGGAATGACCACCCTGGAAAATCTCATGATGGGTGCATTCGCACTCAAGGATCAGAACCGGATCCGAGAGCAGTTGACAAAAGTTCTGGATCTTTTCCCGGTTTTAAAGGAACGTGAGGACCAGATTGTCGGAACGCTCAGCGGAGGGGAACGCCAGATGTGCGCCATCGGGAGAGCGTTAATGGCTCAGCCGAAATTGCTCCTTGTCGATGAGATGTCTCTGGGGCTCGCGCCGGTGGTGGTGGACAACCTGCTTGAAGCCATGGTTGCCATTAAAAAAGAAGGGGTAACGCTTCTGGTCGTGGAGCAGGATGTGAATACAGGGTTGATGTATGCAGATCGGGGATATGTATTGCGGGAAGGAAGAATCGTAAAAAGCGGAATGGCCGGTCAGCTTTTAAATGATCCGGATATCCAAAAAGATTACCTGGGTTACTAAGGGAAGTATTTCATGGAACTGTTTTTATCACTCCGGATTCTATCCAGAATCCAGGCACTAAATAGATAGGTTGTTTTCACCATGAATCAGAGCTTGAGTTTTAATGCGTTCTTTAATCCGGAATCGATAGCCGTCATCGGTGCCAGCAATATCGAAGGGAAAATGGGAAATCTCTTTATCCGGCATTTGCTGGATGGATTCCCCGGCAAAATTTATCCGGTTCATCCCACCGAATCCCGGATCTTAGAAATAAAAGCATATCCGGATGTTTCATCCATTCCAGGTTCGATTGATCTGGTGATCCCATTGATTCCATCCATGATGCTGATCGATTTTCTTGGAAGCTGTCCTAAAGAAAAAATCAAATTTCTGCTTGCCATCCCAAGCGGATTCGGCGAGGTTCCAAAAGGCGGAAAAGACCTTGAAAAAAAATTGATTTGCCTTGCAAAGGAACGGTCAATCCGGGTGATCGGCCCCAACAGTGTGGGGATGTTAAACTGCACCTACGGTTTGAACGCTTCCATGATGCCGGCAATGCCATCTGGAGCTAAAGGGCTATCAATTATTACCCAGAGCGGAGGTTTCGGAATGGCGGTTTACATGTATTGCCAAAATCATCAGATGGGGCTTTCAAAGCTCTGTGACCTTGGAAATACGGCCGATATTTCTCTGCTGGAAATGTTAAATTTTTTAGGTCATGATGATGATACCCGGATTATCGGGCTTTATCTGGAATCGATCCCGGATGAAGAGTTGTTTTTAGCCAGAGCCAATGAAATTGCAGAGAAAAAGCCGGTTATTTTAACCAAACTTGGAAGAACTCAGGCAGGGAGGCGGGCGTCATTTGCCCATATCGGGATCAATTCAGTCGGAAAGGGTGATGGAGGAGGATCAGATAGAAAGGATCAGGGGAGGGTTATTTGGGCTCAAACCGGGCTGGAGATGCTAAATATCTCCAAGGGATTGAGCTGGCAGCCGCTTCCACGAGGAAAAAGGGTGGGGATTATCACGGGATCCGGCGGCATAGGGGCGGAATTGACGGATCTCTGTGTCGAGCATGGATTGGAAGTTCCTGAATTTTCTGAAAAACTTCAGGAGCG
>JBFMEI010000386.1:0-2426 GCA_040753295.1 Thermodesulfobacteriota bacterium
AAAAAGTTTTTGGTCGCTATGTTGCCACGACCCGATGTATTTCCGGAGTATATGCCGCTGAATATGGGGACAGCGATATGATTAAAGAGCTGAGACAACGTACAGAACGCTTTATGAAAAAAGAGGGGCGCCGTCCCAGAATTCTGCTCACCAAAATGGGCCAGGACGGCCATGATCGGGGGATAAAGGTCATCGCCACAGCATTTGCGGATCTGGGCTTTGATGTGGATTTGAGTCCCATGTTCCAGACGCCGGAAGAGGCGGCAAAAATGGCGGTTGAAAATGATGTCCATGTGGTGGGTGTATCCTCCCTGGCTGCGGGGCATAAAGTCCTGGTTCCCCAACTGGTTCAGGCCCTGAAAAAAGAAGGCGGGCAGGACATCCTCATCGTGGTGGGAGGAGTAATCCCACCCAAGGATTACGAGTTTCTGTTTAATATCGCCAATGTTGTGGTCGGAATTTTTGGTCCTGGAACACCCATCATCGATTCCGCGAACAAGGTGCTGAATGCGCTGGAAAAGCGAAGTTGAAGGATTGATCTTAACTTTCTCCTTGACAACGTTTCAGGTCTTTATCATTTAGAAAGTTTAAACAATATTTATAAAGCAATATAAGGGATTGGATTATATAAACTTAGCGAGGCATCAGCCTTAAGCCGAGTATGGAAAACGAATAGGGAGTTGGGGAAAGGAACCGAAAATGGGTATTGTGGAAGAAAAAATCAATGATCTGAAAGACCGGGAAGCACGTATCAAGAAAATGGGCGGAGAAAAGGAAGTCGCCAAACAGAAAGAAAAAGGGAAACTGACCGCCCGGGAGCGTCTCGATCTGCTGTTTGATGCCGGCACTTTCCGGGAGATTGATATGTTCGTAAAGCATCGCTGTGTCAATTTTGATATGGCTCATGTCGATATTCCATCCGATGGAGTGATCACCGGCCATGGGTTGGTGAACGGACGACCGGTATTTGCTTTTTCCCAGGATTTTACTTCCAGAGCCGGAAGCCTCGGAGAGATGCATTCGAAAAAGATCTGCAAGGTGATGGACCTTGCCATGAAGGCCGGAACCCCGTTTGTGGGGTTTAATGATTCAGGAGGAGCAAGAATTCAGGAAGGAGTGGATGCCCTTTCCGGGTATGGACAGATTTTTTATCGAAACGCTCTGGCTTCAGGAGTCATTCCACAGATATCGGCTATCATGGGACCCACCGCCGGCGGAGCCGTTTATTCACCGGCAATGACGGACTGGGTGTTCATGGTCAAAAACAGCAGCTACATGTTCATTACCGGCCCGGAGGTGATTAAGGCTGTGACCGGGGAGGAGATCACGTTTGAGGCCCTTGGCGGCGCTTTGACACACAATGAGAAGAGCGGAGTGGCCCATTTTGCATGTGATGGGGATTCCGATGCCATCGAACAGATCAAAACCCTTCTTTCCTATCTCCCTTCCAATAATATGGAAGATCCTCCCGTGATCGATACCGGAGATGATCCCAAACGAATAGATCCGGCATTGGATGCTCTTATTCCGGACTCTCCGAATCTGTCATACGATATGAAAGACGTGATTCGATCCCTTGTGGATAAGGGTGAGTTTTTTGAGCCGCATCAATATTATGCCAAAAATATGATTGTCTGTTTTGCCCGATTGAATGGAAGAAGCATCGGAATCATTGCCAACCAGCCGAAGATGCTGGCAGGATGTCTCGACATCGATGCATCGGATAAAGCCACCCGATTCATCCGCTTTTGTGATGCGTTCAACATCCCCATGTTGACCATTGCAGATGTTCCGGGATATCTTCCGGGAAGTCAGCAGGAGTGGGGAGGAATTATCCGGCATGGGGCTAAGCTGTTATGGTGCTATTCCGAAGCGACCGTACCCAAGCTCCTTCTCGTCACACGAAAGGATTATGGGGGGTCATATCTGGCCATGTGTTCAAAAGATCTGGGGGCAGACATGAGTTTTGCATGGCCTAGCGCTGAAATCGCCGTGATGGGGGCTGCCGGCGCTGCAAATATCATTCATAGAAAAGAGATTCAGGAAGCAGGGGATCCGGCTGCCAAACGTAAGGAAAAAATCAAAGAATATGAAGCGCTCTTTTCCAACCCCTATCAGGCTGCCTGCAGAGGATATATCGACGCCGTGATTGCCCCCCGGGAAACACGGCCGAGGCTGATCGAGGCCCTGGAAATCATGTGTACCAAGCGGGAGCTCCGGCCTCCGAAGAAGCACGGAAATATTCCGATGTAGTATATTGAATCGAAAAGAACGGTGAGATTGCAGAAAAGAATAGAATGACAACGACCCTGCAGGGAGATGAAATGAAGAATCGTAAAAAAGTGGCGGCGGCCCTGGCTGCAGTTATCCGGTATATCAATGCCGAGGAAGAACTGGGACTGCCCGGAATTTCACAGGCATTGCCG
>JBFMEI010000387.1:0-2407 GCA_040753295.1 Thermodesulfobacteriota bacterium
GATGCCCGCGGCAGATACGACCCGATGGATCAGCCGGCCAGTCTTTCCCATAACAACCTTTCGGCCGTTGACGCGACCGCACAGGACGTTTGCGAATTCCTCTGGATTTTGGGAAACAGCGATGTCATAATCGGAGACAGGGAGCCGGAGAAGGAGATCGCGAACCGAACCGCCAACCAGATAAACGCCTTCACCGGGAGAGAGCAGGTTCTCCGGTAAAAGATTCAACCGATCGGTATCTCTGATCTTTTCAAGCATTATGAATCCTGAATTGGTAATTCGTAATTGTATGTCATCTCATGACTGAAAAACAAGACCAAAGGAAGAAGGCCAAAAAAGCCGTGGGGGAGAATTCGCTCCCTCTTGTGGCGATCACCGGGAATGCCGGATCCGGCAAAACGCGGGTTTGCAGGTACTTGAGGGATTTGGGGGAATCGGTCATCGAACTCGATACCCTGGCAAGAGAAGCGGTTATTCCCGGAAGGCCGGCGTATCTGAAGATTCTGCAGGTTTTTGGAAAGGATATGGCCGGGTCCAGCGGAGATCTGGATCGAAGAAAAGTGCGGAACATGGTGATCCGGGACGATTCAGCAAGGAAGCGGCTTGAGCAAATCATCCATCCCGAAATCACCCGGCTGATGATGACAGAGATTAAAAAGGCCGCCGATTCAGGGAAGGAGCTGGTTTTTATTGAAGTTCCCCTGCTCTTTGAAACAGGCCTGGAAAAAAAGTTCGATGTTGTTCTCCTGGTGGTATCTGACCCCCAAATCCGCATCGATCGACTTGTAAGGCGGGATGCTATCACTTCCGAAGAGGCGGCGCTGTTGATTAAAACCCAGTTGCCGGATGAAATGAAAAAAACGGCTTCCCATTTTATCATCCAGAATATGGGATCCGAAGAGGACCTGCTCAAGGAAACAGGCCGGGTATATCGAGAGTTGCGAAATTATTTAAAAAAGAATCGAAAATCCTTGACAGGGAACATAACATCATATAAAGATCAACCTGAACAAGGCTCAAAACCTGCCTGTTAGAAAGAAACCGATTCCGGTTCTTCGATACTCAACGTGCAGCGTTCATAATCCTCGAAAACAGCCGAGATGGATTCCGTATCATAAAGCCTTCAGGATGAAAAGTCGTTATTCGACTCATATGATACCTCCTTGCCGATGTTAGTTTTACTCTCAGGACTGCTGCTCGGGTTAGCCGGTATCGCCGCAACACATAAACATTAAATCTGTTGATAATAAGTCAAAAGAGAGGATTTTGTGAAACCGATTAGACAAGGAATGGTCAGATGAACATAACTGAGCTCAAGGATAAAAAAATCAGTGAGCTGGCTCAGCTAGCCAAAGAGTACAATATTGACGGCGCATCCGGCATGCGCAAACAGGAGTTGATCTTCGGCCTGATTCAGGCTCAGGTCGAAAAAAACGGGCTTATCTTCGGAGAAGGAACTCTTGAAATCCTTCCGGATGGATTCGGATTTTTGCGGGCTCCGGATTACAATTATCTCCCGGGTCCGGATGACATTTATGTTTCACCTTCCCAGATCCGGCGGTTTAATTTAAGGACCGGCGATACGGTTGCCGGCCAGATTCGGCAGCCCAAGGAATCGGAACGGTATTTCGCCCTGTTGAAGGTGGAGGCCATCAATTATGAAGATCCCGAGAAGGCACGGGATAAAATCCTGTTTGACAACCTGACCCCTCTTTATCCCCAGCGCAAGATCAATCTTGAAGTCGACTCGGAAAACTACTCCATGCGGATCATGGACCTGCTCACGCCGATCGGATTCGGACAGCGCGGCCTGATCGTGTCGCCTCCCCGTTCCGGAAAAACCATGCTGCTCCAGCAGATTGCAAACAGCATCACCCGAAACCATAAAGAGATATTTCTCATTGTGCTCCTCATCGATGAGAGACCCGAAGAAGTCACGGATATGCAGCGATCCGTTAAAGGGGAAGTCATCAGCTCCACTTTTGACGAACCTGCAGAACGGCATGTTCAGGTGGCTGAAATGGTCATTGAAAAAGCCAAACGCCTGGTGGAACATCGAAAGGATGTCGTGATTCTTCTAGACAGCATCACCCGTCTGGCAAGGGCATATAACTCGGTTGTGCCTCCAAGCGGGAAGATTCTCTCCGGCGGTGTCGATTCCAATGCACTTCAAAGACCTAAACGGTTTTTCGGTGCGGCAAGAAATATTGAAGAAGGCGGCAGCCTCACAATAATCGCAACCGCCCTGGTGGATACGGGGAGCCGGATGGATGAGGTCATTTTCGAGGAGTTTAAAGGGACCGGGAACATGGAACTGGCGCTTGACCGCAGACTGTCTGATAAACGGCTTTTCCCGGCGATCGATATCAATAAATCAGGAACGCGGAAAGAGGAACTTCTTCTCCCG
>JBFMEI010000388.1:0-2405 GCA_040753295.1 Thermodesulfobacteriota bacterium
TCTGATTTGAGCGTTTTAAATTCGGAAACTCAACAATCGCTCAATTGAGTCAATACTCATATTTGGATCAAAGGCAAAAACCGACAAACCCGTTAAATACCATAAATTGAGAGGCAATGATGAAAATACCCATTTACCAGGTGGATGCGTTTACTGCCGATGTTTTTTCCGGGAACCCTGCTGCAGTTTGTTTTTTAGAAAAATGGATCGATGATTCAATACTCCAAAAGATTGCTGAGGAAAACAATCTTTCCGAAACCGCTTTTCTTGTTGGAAATGCAACCGGGTACGATCTCCGATGGTTTACCCCGGCCACAGAGGTGGCGCTTTGCGGGCATGCGACGCTTGCAAGCGCATTTATTCTTTTTACCTGCCTGAAATGGCCTCAGGAAAGTATCTCCTTCCGTACCCGTCAAAGCGGTGAGCTTATTGTAACACAGCGCAAGACCATTTTTGAAATGGATTTTCCGGCAAGACCTGCCCATCCGATTATACCCCCGCCCGGGCTTGTCAGGTCCTTGGGAGTTAATCCTCTTGAGATTCTCGGCTCCGAAGAAGACCTTCTGGTTGTGCTAAGCAATGAAAAAGCGGTCAGGAAAACAGATCCTGATTTCGGCGCGTTGAATCAGGTCGACTGTCGCGGCGTAATCATTACCGCCAGGGGAGACAACTGTGATTTTGTTTCCCGCTTTTTTGCGCCTCAGGTTGGAATTCCAGAGGATCCGGTTACGGGTTCCGCACACTGCGTCCTGATTCCCTACTGGTCAACCAAATTAGGGAAAACCGAACTGCATGCACTTCAGGTTTCAAAACGAGGAGGGGAACTGTTTTGCCGAAATGCCGGTGATCGCGTCAAGATTTCAGGAAAAGCAGCCCTTTTCATGGAAGGGTCGATCGTCATCAATACATAAGGCATTGAGGCTGTATTTTTAATAGTAGCCCTCATGGGATACCTTACCTCTGAAAATGTAGAAACTGAAGGCGGTATATCCGAGAACCAGTGGAAGTAAAAACAGGGTCCCCACCAATAATAAGGATTGAGATTGGGGTACTGCCGCAGCCTCCCAAATGGATATTTTAAAGGGAACAAGCCAGGGCCACAAGCTGATCCCCAGCCCCATGTAGTTTGTTAAAAAAATCCCGATCCCCAGAAAGAAGGGGCGATATTCGTTCTTGTCACGAAGGCTTTTCCACAGGAAAAAAAACATCACCGAGGCCGAGAGGGGAAGCGGCATGAGATAAAAGAAGTTGGGAAGTTCAAACCACAATTTTCGGACCTCTTTGTTGATAAAGGGCATGCTCAAGCTGACCATTCCCATGAAAAATGCCACATAGATCCAGACATAACCGGCGCATTTCCGCGCCCAGTCCCGGGTCTCTGCATCGGTTTTAAGTATCAGCCAGCCAGCTCCCAGAAGTGCATATCCGAATACCAGAGCCACTCCGGTCATCAGGCTGAAAGGGGTCAGCCAGTCGAAAGCACTCCCGCAAAATCGTCGCCCCTCCACGGAAATCCCCTGTACAAAAGTACCTAAAACCACTCCTTGCATGAAACCTGCAATAATGGATCCGAAATGGAATGCATGATCCCACAGCCGCCTTGATTTTCCGGAAGCCTTGAATCGAAATTCGAATGCCACCCCCCGGAAGACCAGCCCCAGCAGCATGAAAATGATGGGAAAATAGAAGGCCGGCATTAACACCGCATAGGCAAGGGGAAATGCGGCAAAGAGGCCGCCGCCGCCCAGAACGAGCCAGGTTTCGTTCCCGTCCCAGAATGGTGCAACGGAATTCATCATCCGATCCCGGCACTGATCCGAAGGGGCAAAGGGAAAAAGGATTCCAACACCCAGGTCGAAGCCATCGAGGAGAACATATAACAATATGGCTGTTCCGATAAGACCATACCATACCAGGGGCAAGTCGACGATATGTTCGAGACTAAACATGGATACTCCTGTTTCTATTTTCGATTTCCGACGATTAACGGTTTTTTTAATCCATGAGCTCCAAAAGCAACATCTTCAACAATAGCCGGGCCTTTCCCGATCAATTGCAGGATATAATAGGTTCCGGCGCCGAAGATAACGACATATACGAGGACAAAGGAGGCCAATGAGACGGCAATCGAATGGGGTCCAACCGGAGACACGGCATCTGCGGTTCGCATCAGGTTATAAACAAGATACGGCTGCCTCCCAACCTCTGTCACAATCCATCCCGTGAGGACCGCTATAAATCCTGCTGGAGTCATGGCCATGCACCAGAGTTGAAACCATGACGTATTGAAAAGCTTTTTCCGGACATAGAGGACCAGAGCCATGACTCCGGTAAGGATCATGAACATCCCGATCCCGACCATGATCCGAAACGACCAAAATACCCATGCTACCGGAGGCCGGTTT
>JBFMEI010000389.1:0-2402 GCA_040753295.1 Thermodesulfobacteriota bacterium
TAAACCGCTGCTTTACGGGGGCCCTAGGCCTGGGAACCCGGTTAAACGGGAAAAAAATCTCTTTAAAAGAGATCGACTCACCGGCTTCTATTGAAACCGAAATCCTTGCGATCGGAGAGCGGATTCAGTTTGTAAAAGCGAAAAAAGAACTTTTTTTCGACCGTCTCATGCGCTCCCATGGACATGTACGAACCTATTGCGACTGTTTCGGACATGGCCTGGCCATCAGCGGACATGTCGGTGCCATGGCGGACTTTGACCTAAGGCTCTGGGATCTTTTTGCCACAAAAATTCTTATTGAAGAAGCCGGAGGGAAGTTTATCTTTTTAAACGCATCGACACCCCTTGGGATGGATCAGAAATATGATGTCGTCTTTGGAAAGCCGAAAATTGTGGACTGGATCATTCGGACGGGTCTTGCTTCTAAAGCAGAACCGGTGTCATGAAACGGTTTTAACATGATTTTCTTCGACGACTTTCCCGATCATGAGAAAAAAAAGATTCGGTACGTCTTAACCGACATCGACGATACCCTCACCTTGTCCGGCCGGCTTCCATCCAAAAGCCTTGCCGCCATGGAACGCCTTCAGGAAAACGGGATACAAGTTGTTCCGATCACCGGAAGGCCCGCGGGCTGGTGCGATCACATGGCCAGAATGTGGCCCATTGAGGCGATTGTGGGTGAAAACGGAGCGTTTTATTTCAGATATGATCCATTGAAAAAAAAGATGATCCGGCGGTATTGGAAAGACGAGAGGGAGCGATACCAGGATAAAGAGAAGCTTGATGCCCTGAAACTTCAAATTTTAAAGCAGGTGCCGAAGTGCCGTATCTCCGCAGATCAGGCATACCGGGAGGCGGACCTCGCCATTGACTTCTGTGAAGATGTCCCTCCGCTTCCCATGGAGATGGTGGATGAAATCATCCGCTGCTTTGAAGAAGCCGGAGCCCGGGCCAAGATCAGCTCCATCCATGTAAACGGATGGTTCGGCGACTATGACAAGCTTGCCATGACGCGGGTTCTTTTTGAAGAGGTGTTTGGAAAGAAGCTGGATCTCCTCAAATCAGAAATCCTCTTCGCCGGAGATTCCCCCAATGACGCCCCCATGTTTGCCTTTTTTCCGGTTTCGGTGGGAATGTCGAATATCCTTCGGTTCGGGGAAAGGGTCTTTGCTCTCCCTGCCTGGGTAACGCGGCATGAGGGCGGATTGGGATTTGCCGAAATGGTGGATATTCTTCTTTCCGGACGCTGATTTCAGTGCAATTAATTTTTTTTTGATGGAATTGAATTTTTTTCTTGACATGCCACTTTGTGGCATGATAGGGTGAAATCAAGGTTGACGAATAGTCCTTCCCTCCTTTCGTTGGCCTTGTTGTTTCAATTTTCATCCTTTACCTCTTTTCAAAGGCCCCCGGTGTAAAGCCGGGGGCTTCCCTTCACCGATCCTGAGGCAGACTCACCGGATGATAAACCAGAGCAGCCGGGCAGGTTCCGGTCCGGGATTCCACCAGCGTCGCGGTGAGGCTGATGCAAAAGAGATCACATCTCCGGTCCGTCCGATATAGGAGCGTTCATCGATCTGAAAATGAATCTCTCCGCTTGACACATATCCCATTTCCTCTCCTTTATAGGATAAAAAATGGGATGCCAAAGATGCGCCGGGAGGAATTTCGATCAGATAGGGTTCGGCTTTTCCTTTGAAATCAACAGGCGTCAAGCGTTTGATCCCATATTCTCCCTTAAGCACCTCCCGGGATCTGAGTTCAGCCGCTTTGGCCATGGGAAAAACGATCCGCTCTTTCTCGGCCTCCTCGTCCCTGAAAAAGGCGCTCACATCCACGGAGAGGACATCCGCCATTTTGATCAATGCCGACAAAGAGGGGTAAATCTGGTTGCTTTCCACCTGGGAGACATGACTGGCGGTGACCCCCACCAGACGTGCAAGTTCGGATTGGGAAAGGCTGCTGCGCTTTCTTAAATTTTTCAGGCGCCGTCCGATATTCTGCCTCTTGGACGCTCCATCCTCTGTCTCAAAATAGATCAAGCCCTCTTTGATCCAGTAAGTATAAGGCCTGTTCTGGGCCTCCAACTCCCGCTTTTCCGCCTTTAAAATGGTCAGGGATGTCGTTCCTCTTTTAACCGCAAGCTCTATGGCCACCTGTGCGATCCGGTTGATCTGAGCCCGAAGCCGTGTGGAATGGGCCCCCTTTTCCAGGATCCAGTAGGCAATGGTATTCAACTCATAAAGACGCGGGCAGGAATGAGAATAAAACCGGATTACAGCCTCTTCGCTTCCCCACAGCTCCTGCATTCCGGTTAAGCTTTCAAAAACCAGACGCACATCCCCGGATAATTCGCCATGGATCGAATAAAGGGTTTCCATAACATGGTCAGCCCTTTC
>JBFMEI010000390.1:0-2373 GCA_040753295.1 Thermodesulfobacteriota bacterium
CAGCGGGGTGAGAAAAAACTCAAGTTCAATCCGGCGTTGGAATTTAAGGATCCCATGGGGCTTCAGGATCGTTTCTGAAAATACGAATATCCATCCGCGGGCTTTCGGGCATGTAACCCGGGAGCCCGTTTTTATTATAGCGGATTGACTTTCGCGGCATAACGCTTCAGGTAGCCATGAACCCGAACCTTACGGGCGGTGTTCTGAGAGCTCATATATCGGATTTTACCAAAGACAGGGCGTTCAGGGCCCCAGGGACGGTCATACCGGCCGAGGCACCAGAAAATACCGCTGTACGAGTTGGGATCCCGTCCATCTAAAGCATAGGTGTTGTTAAGGTCGATCATCATCTCCAGAGCGGTTTTCGGATGATGAGACCATTCCAGGATTTTTTTCCCCCAGAGCATCCTCAAGTAGTTGTGAATCCTCCCTTCTTTAAGCAACTGGATCTGAGCCGCATTCCACAGGGAATCATGCGTTTTCGCCTTCTCCAGATCTTCATAGCTATATAGATAGGGCCTGGTATCCGTTTCGTGAACAAAAAGAGTCTCTTTTGCCCATCCGGGCAAAGATTCGAACCGGTCATAGTCCATTCGATGCGCGCACATATTGAATCCCAGCTCCCTCCAGGTAATCAGTTCATCCAGGAAGGCTTCCGACCCAGGGCTCAATCCCCACCATCCGCTTTTACTGCCTGTGGATTTTTCAGAGAGATCGTGAGGAAACCAGTTTTCTTTTTCAGTCAGGTTTAGAAAGATCTCATGGGCTGACAGGTGTCCGAAGTGAAGATAGGGTGAAAGACCGCTGGTGGCATCTTCTTCGGGTTGATTCCGTTTATCAATATATGACCCCAGCTTGTTTTCCAAAAAATTGGAAAGCGTTTTTCCGGCGGATATCGGTCCGCCTTTCTGCTTAACTCCGGGAATCCGGTGGTCGATGGGGAATCTGAATCCTGAGAAAGGATTCTTCTTTTGCAGTTCCGTTAATGCAGAGGGCCATCGGTTGAGGATTTTTTCTGAAAATCCTCTGAACCGGGGTGTTTCAAGACGCTCAAGGGGGTCTTTCTCCGGTACTGAGAGAAGATGATCCGGAAGGGTTTTCTGAAGAAATCGGCGGAATGCATAGGCTGTGGGATAGACTTGAGTTGCCGCTCTTAGAGGGAGAAGCCCGTTTGAGTCGACCAATTCCAGCCGTATGTTGATCTGATCGGCTGCGGATGTCACCATTTTCGGGAGAAAAAAGGCCGGGAAGTCGTCGGTTATAACCATACAGGCTGTTGCGGCAATTGCCTTAAGCAATCCTTTTCCTGCATCCTTTTTTCTTTCAAGATAAGGATAATACCAGACGTTTCCATACTTCTGAAGAGCATGGGCGGTATCCGTCATTCCATCGATGATAAACTGGTGGATTCGGTCATTCGCCCATGGATATCCGCATCGAAGCGCCTCCAGAATGACGAGAGGCTTGTCAAGCTCCATGGATCGATCGACTGCATGCTGAATGCTGAAATTGTAATGAATCCGCCTGGTGGCGATCATCCAGTATAAAACAAAATCACCGCCAGGATTCAACGGTTTTGGACGGAGGGTCCGGATCCGAATACTCGGAACAGGGGTGTTCATCGGTCCTTAAAACAGAAAGCAGATAAATGCAGGGAGGTCCATAAATTCGTTAATAGGATTATTTTTATTCCGAATCAACGCAAAAATCATGTTGATGAAATCCGGACAGACTTATATTGATCCTCTGATACCTGAACGATTCAGGTGATACGCTCATTTTAGGTGATAATCACATCAATATGGGAGCATTGGACCATGAACGACTCGATTAAAATCGGAATCAGCACCTGCCTGCTGGGAGAAAACGTCCGATACGACGGCGGACACAAACTCGATCGGTTTCTTACCGATACCCTCGGTCAATATGTGTCGTATGTTCCGGTTTGTCCTGAAACGGAATGCGGCCTCGGTATTCCAAGGGAAGCGATGCGTCTTGTCGGAGATCCCGGATCCCCCCGGCTGGTTACCATTCGAAGTCGCATCGATCATACGGATCAAATGATCGAATGGGGAAAACAGAAGATGGAGGATCTTGAGAAGGAGAATCTTTGCGGATTCATTTTTAAGAGCAATTCACCGAGCAGCGGTATGGAACGGGTCAAGGTTTATGATGAAAAAGGAATGCCGGCGAAATCCGGTGTCGGGATTTTTTCCAGAATCTTCATGGAGCGTTTCCCGTTGATTCCAGTGGAGGACGAGGGGCGGCTTCACGACCCGGCGCTCAGGGAAAACTTCATCGAACGGATTTTTACGCTGAAGCGGTGGCGGGATGTCCTGGTATCCGGAAAGAGCAGAAAAGCTATTGTTTCAT
>JBFMEI010000391.1:0-2365 GCA_040753295.1 Thermodesulfobacteriota bacterium
GGAATCTCCTGCCGAACCCAAACGGATTGAGAATCAGCGGCTGCATGCCAAGGTAATCGATGTTTTTCGGCATTATCATGGTGTTGCGGATATCAGCGGCTTTTCAGTTCCGGAGGCTGTTGAAGAACTGAGAAGAGATCCTGTCGATTTCTGCCGATCCATGGGCTCCCTTGTTCAGGAGACCCGGGTGATCCGCTGGGAATATCCTCGGGATATCCGCCGGGAGGTGATGGTTCCCCCGAATCATTTTCTTCTGATTCGTGCGGAAAACCCCTTTCGAGCTCAGATCGTCAAAGCGAACAGAGTGATACGATGGGAGGAAAGCCTCCCGGATATCCGGGGGATTCATTTTGCCCTGATCGTACCCGTTATTCCCCCGAAACGGCTCACCCGGTTCGAGTTGAAACTCCTTCTCCATCAATCCGAAAAGGGGAGTCATGTTCAGGCACCGCTTCTCTTTCTTTCAGGGCTTAACAGCCAGATCAAACCCGTATTCATGGCTAAAGATCTGGAATCGACTCCGCTTTATTACCTCAGTACCAACGGATCGGGAAGCATGCTTCGGCAGCCCGTTGACTGGGGAAAGCTGACCAGCCGTTATGATGCGGTTCTGGCCGCCAATTTCAACAGGAAAGGACCGTCAGACCGCTGGATCATGGTTGCACGGTATCGTGCATGGGTTGTCTATGAGGATTACTCACAGGAAGTCAATTCAAGCTGTCTGGAATCCTTTTCTCTGGATGATCATCGCCGGGGGATTTGGCGGTTCAAAATTCCTACCGGCCGCGGAAAGCAGATCAGACTTCATATTGCGCTTTCGATGAGAGAGAAAGAGACCGTTTCGGAGATGTCGATTTTAAGGGAATCCGGAGAAAATGAGAAAAAAATGCTTGAGGACCATCATCCGGTTCGAATCATTCTGCGCCCCGATATTGAAGATCGAAGCGCTCATGAGGTCACGAAAGCCTACCTGGGGCCCGAACACCACTGGAAACAGATGATCGTACCGGCTCCCGGCGGATTTTCATTCAGACCGCAAGCGGATCGGGAACTCCGTATCTCTGTCACTCGCGGGGAGTATGTCCATGAGCCTGAGTGGAATTACATGATCTTCCGACCTCAGGAATCCCAGCGGGGCCAGGATCCGAATTCGGATCTTTTCAGCCCGGGGTATTTTTCAACCCTTCTTCAGGGCAGGGAAGAAACTCTGGTCACAGCGGAAGCGATTCAAGGGGAATACGGCCGGAGTATTGCTTTAGCTTCAGGCCCTCGATTCGAGAAAAACCGGAGCGGATTTTCCGGCCGGAAGAAAGATGAATTCCTGGAGCAGTCCTCCGGCGCCATGTCCCAGTATATCACTGAAAGAGAAGGGCATAAAACCGTGCTTGCCGGATATCCCTGGTTCCTGGATTGGGGGAGGGATTCTCTGATCTTTGCACGGGGTCTCATCGCCTTGAATCGGATCGATACGGCCTGCTCCATCCTCAAGCAATTCGGCCGATTTGAATCCAAAGGAACCCTTCCGAACATGATTGGTGAAAAAGGGCCCTCGAATTGGGATACCTCTGACGCTCCGTTATGGTTCTGCGTGGTCTGCGGGGAAGTCCTTCGGACCAGGGGATATGAACGATTTATCGATGAACCATGCGGGAGTCGAACCATCAGGGAGATTCTTTTCTCAATCGTGGACTCCATGATTCAGGGGACCGCAAACGGTATCGCCATGGATCCGAGTTCAGGATTGATTTTCAGTCCTGCCCACTTCACATGGATGGATACAAACTTTCCGGCAGGAACTCCACGACAGGGATTTCCTGTTGAGATCCAGGCACTATGGGATCGGTCGCTGAGAATCGTCGGACCGCTTTCCTCATCAGGAAAGAAAGATTTCTATCGGGAACTGAGCCGGCGGGTGCGGAAAAAAATTGTGGATTTATATTTTCTGGAAGAGACGGGGTACATGTCCGATTGCCTTTTCGCTCGACCCGGTGAGCGGGCGATGGATGCGGAAAAGGATGACGCGCTCCGTCCGAATCAACTTATGGCCATTACCATGGGAGCTGTGAAGGATCATGGAATCGCGAAAAAAATGATTTTCGCATGCGAGGAGCTGCTGGTTCCCGGAGCTGTTCGAAGTCTTGCAGACCGGCCGTTGAACCGGCCGCTGGAAATCATTCATCATGACCGGAGGCTTGCAGACCCTAAAAGACCTTATAAAGGAAGGTATGAAGGGGATGAGGATACCGAGAGAAAGCCCGCCTACCACAACGGAACCGCATGGACCTGGCTCTTTCCTGTTTTTTGTGAGGCATATTCAATGGTCTTCGGCGAGGAAGGAAAAGAAACCGCAAGAGCCTATCTCGGG
>JBFMEI010000392.1:0-2354 GCA_040753295.1 Thermodesulfobacteriota bacterium
AAAGCGCCATATTAATACCGGTCTCCTTCTTTTCTCAGCCTGGGATCCAGAACCTCATCCATGGCACGCCCCAGCATATAGAAAGAGAGCGTGATCAGGGAAATGCAGATCCCCGGGGGGAGCAGCCAATAAGGAGCTTTGAACATATGACCGGTTTTCCAAACCCATTGAAGCATCATCCCCCAGCTCACGGTTCCAGGATCACCAAATCCCAGAAAAGCAAGCGCTGCTTCAATATTGATGGCAGCTGTCACTCTGAATGTCATGTAGAGAAATGAAAGGGGAAGAACATTCGGCATGATATGCTTAAAAATAATTCTTAAATGGGATGCTCCGGCGACCTTGGCGGATTCGATAAACGGCCGATGTTTTAATGACAGCGTTTGAGCGCGGATTACCCGGGAGACGCCGGGCCAGCGGAACAGTGCGATAATTAATACAATGCTCCAGATGTTGAGCTGCCCAAACAGGGCTGCCAGAATCAAAACCACCAGGAGCGTGGGCATCACCATGATAATATCCGCAAGACGCATCAGAATGGTGTCGATCCATTTTCCCATGTAGGCGCTGATCATGCCCACCACTGTTCCCAGAAGAATACTCATGAAGGCGGATGATATCCCCACCATAAATGCAACCCTGGCACCGGCCAGGAGCTGGCTGAAAAGATCGCGTCCCATGAAATCGGTTCCGAGCCAATGTCTAAGACTTGGACCGGTCGATTTTGAAATAACAGGATCGACTCCCGACATGGGGCGGTACATGGGATCGATCAGAGGCGGGATGAAACTCCCGATCGCCATAAGGATAAAAAAGCCCAGCAGGACAAGCCCGATTCGACCCAGAATATTTTTTTTATAAATCGCCCAGTTTTTTTTCCATCGGCGTTCACGACGGATCTGATGGAACCGTTCGGCTTTTGTTATTTTGTCAATCTGTTGCACAGAGAGGCCTTTCAATTAATAGCGGATTCTAGGATCCAGATAAGCATACAGGATGTCCACAATAAGGTTGGATAGAAGAACCACGGCGGCAATCAAGAGGAATGATGCCTGGGCCAGGGGGTAGTCGTTGTTGCTTACTGAAAAAACCAGCTCCCGGCCGATTCCCGGCCAAGTAAAAACAGTTTCCGTCAACGCTCCCCCGTTGATGGAAAACGCAAGGCTTAACCCCACACTGGTCACGACGGGAAGCGCTGCATTGGGAGCAGCGTGGTGGTCACGAATCGTTTTTTCTTTCAACCCCTTGGCTCGAGCCGTCAGAATATAATCTTCCTTTAAAGTATCCAGCATGCTGCTTCTCATTAGAAGCAAATAGCTCCCGAAATAAATGAGAAAAAGGGTCGACAGGGGTAAAATCATGTGATGAAGAACATCCAATCCTTTCCTCAAAATCCCTGAATCCGGATCGAGCCATATGTCTTCTGAAATCATCCCGTTGATGGGAAACCATCCGATTTTATAGGCAAAGACCCAAATTAGAATCAGCGCCATCCATGGCAAAAACAGGGTATGGGTGACTAGCGCACCCAGCGTCATGAGAGTATCCGTCCGTTTTCCTTTATGCCACGAAGCAATTTTTCCCAAAAAAACACCGACGACGGCAGAAAGAATCACTGAAGTGGTAAAGAGCAGAATGGTATTCGGAAGCCTGTCCCAGATGATTTCCACAACCGGCTTGCCATAGTAAAAGGAATATCCGAACTCTCCGGAAAAAAAATTTTTTAGATAAATCAGATACTGCATCCACAAAGGCTTATCCAACCCCATCTGGGCCATGAGTCTTGCCGCATCTTCAGGGGTCATATCCGGATCCACAATTCTGGAAACCGGATCTCCGGGGGCCAGACGGAAAAGAAGGAACAGCACCGTGAAAATCACAAAAAAGATAATAAAAATCTGAATGAGCCTTTTCCCGATGTAACGGCAGAGATCCATATGGATGAATCTATTTCTCTTTATTGCTGCTATTTCAAGTTTGGTTTGAGCATACAGAAAGACCAGATGCTTCCGATTCCTTCCAGTGAGTCTACCCATCCTGAAAACCGATCGGTGCGGACCGCTTCAATCATTTTCGGAATATATAAAGGAAGATATGGAAGATCCTTTTTAATGATCTCCTGAAGATCACAGATCAGTTTTTTCCGTGCATTTTTATTGATTGTTTTGGCACTCTGATCCGAAATCCGGTCAAAATCAGAATTTCGATATCCAACCTGATTTTCTCCTCGAACCTTATCGTTGCGACTGTGAAAAAAACTCCGGATCCAGTCAGGATCAATGGAAAGCTGTCCATATGCCAAAATAAATGCATCAAAATCCCGGTTGACTTTGACCTGATCGACAAGAGCGTCG
>JBFMEI010000393.1:0-2333 GCA_040753295.1 Thermodesulfobacteriota bacterium
GGGACGTTTTTCCGGTTCCAGGAGGGCCGGCAAAACAGAGGATCGGACCCTTTGAGTCGGGTTTTAATTTGCGAACCGCCAGATATTCAATAATCCGCTTTTTGGCTTTTTCCAGTCCGAAATGATCCTCGTCCAGGACCTTTGTTGCTTTTCGAATATCCAGAATCTCTTTTGTGCTTTGGTTCCAGGGAAGGGATGTCAGCCAATCCAGATATGTGGAAGAGACCGTGTATTCCGAAGATGACGGATGCATCCGGGAGAGACGGGTCAATTCACGCCCGGCCTCCTTTTTGACTTCTTCAGGGAGCCCTCTTTCATTGATTTTTGTTTTATATTCCTCCACTTCAAGGTTGGTTTCGTCCTTTTCTCCCAGTTCGTCCCGGATGGCTTTAAGCTGCTGTCGGAGATAATATTCCTTTTGCTGCTTATCCATATCTTCCTTGACCTGGCTTTGAATCTTGTTTCCCAGTTCGAGAACCTCTTTTTGATGATTTGCCTGCCGGGTAACTTCCTTGAGCCGCTTTTTCAAATCCAGAGTCTCAAGGACAGACTGTTTTTCTTCCAAAGTCGAGTTAATGGTTGAGGCAACCATATCGGCAAGGGTTCCCGGTTCCTGGATCGATTTGGCCATGGGCCCAAGTTCCCGGGGAAGTCCCGGAGACAGCTCCACGATTCTTAAAAACGTATTGATGAGGTTTGCCATGTGGGCTTCAATTTCCTTATCCTTTTTTTGAACCTCTTCAATATGTACCACCTGAGCCTGGAGATACGGTTTGGTTTTAATGAACTCCTTGACCTGAAACCGTCTCAACCCCTGAACCAGCAGATTGGTCCTGTTTTCATCGGTTTTCGCCATTTTAAGGATCAGCGCCACGGTCCCGAACTGATACAGATCGTCAGGGCCGTATTTATCATCAGACGGATGCCGGGAAACGAGAAGTCCGAAGATTCGATCTTTCGACATGGCTTCGTCGATCAGCCGAACCGATTCTTCCTGCATGATCATGAGGGGAAGGACCATTTTCGGAAAAAGGGCGGCATCAAAAAGCGGAAGGATGGGGATAACTTCCGGAGTCTTTTCAGCTTCTTGGGCGGTCGACGGCTTTTTTTCTTCCATGTAACCCTCCGGTAACTCAATCAAACTCAAGGTTATTATCCGAATTCAGATCCGGATCCGTTTGACATCAGGGCGCAAAGATTAAAACCGGAGATCTAACGATCCCGGATCGGAATTTTGTGCGTGACATGAAGCGGTATTTTAATCAGCCGGATCTGAAGGAAGCCATTGGAGAAAGAGGCGGTGACTTTTTCCGTATCAACCGGCGTAGGTAAAAAGAGGATCCGCTCAAAACGACCGTATTGAATTTCGGCTAAAAGATATGTGCTGTTTTTAACTCGGGACAGGGGAACCCGGCTCCCATGGATTTTAACCGCCTTGCTGTTGATTTCGACTTCCAGGTCATCCTTGTTTACTCCTGCCAGTTCTGCAAGGATAATAATTTCATTCGGTGTTTCATAGATATCCATTTGTGGAATCCAATTTCTCTCACTGGCTGCAAACATGGGACTGATCGGTCGTGGGCGAAAAATGTTATGAATGGCTTTTTCAAATTCGTCGCCGAATCGATCAAGATCTTCGCCGAACCGGATTTTGATGTAGTCCATCATCCTCTCCTTTATTCGATGGCAGGATTGAGTCATCTCCGCCGCTGGGGAGATTAAATTTAGAAGTATTTCATTTCAGGGAGGTTGAAAAATAGCATTGAAGCGGTAAAGAGTAAAGAGAATAAAGGAAAACCCCCGACGGTAAAAAAGTTCAGCGTATCCAGGGGACCGGCGCGGACGTATTGCAATTCCAGCATAGATGCCGTATGAAACCAGGATGGGTTCCCTTCGTGAACGGCTGAGCCTGCACATCCTGTCAGGACAATATTTTCTCCATTTTGCGGTCATGGGGATCGTGCTTCCCTATTTTAACCTCTATTGTTACCATTTGGGGCTTACGGGGTTTGAAATCGGGATTGTTTCAGCACTTCGATCTGTCAGCCTGGTTATTTTTTCATTGATCTGGAGCGGATTGGCAGACCGGTTTTCCGCACGA
Organism: Thermodesulfobacteriota bacterium; assembly: GCA_040753295.1. GTDB lineage: Bacteria > Desulfobacterota > Desulfobacteria > Desulfobacterales > UBA2156 > RBG-13-49-15. The sequence continues at coordinate 2,102 of JBFMEI010000393.1, forward strand.
AAACCGATCTTTATATTTTGCCTCTTTGCAAGCACCGGAATCTGGACGTTTTTTTTCTACACCCAGAGCTTCCAGGGGATTTTTCTCACCACTCTGGTTTATGGCGTTTTTTATTCTCCGGTCATCGCATTTCTGGAAGCCTTCACCATGGACTGGCTCGGAGAAAACAAGCGCAGCTATGGACAGGTCCGCGCCTGGGGATCCATATCCTTTATCGTGATGGTGATCCTGC
>JBFMEI010000394.1:0-2326 GCA_040753295.1 Thermodesulfobacteriota bacterium
CCATGATGATGATCGATCCTCCCATGATATTCCCGAAAAGCCTGAAGGAGATGGAGACGATTTTGGAAAGCTCTCCGATCAGATTGAGGGGCATCATAAAAAACATGGGCTGGAAATATTCTTTGGCGTAATTTTTAAATCCTTTGGTTTTGATTCCGGCGTAATGGGCGATTACAAATCCCATGACACCGAGACCCAGGGTGGTGTTCAGGTCTTTGGTCGGCTCTTCCAGATGAGGGATCACTCCCAGCCAGTTGGAAAGGAGCAAAAACATGAAGAGCGCGCAGATTAAAGGAGCATATTTATCGACATTCTCCTTTCCCAGGGCATCCTCGGTCAGTTGGTAGAACTGGGAGATAATCAATTCCGCGATAATCTGAAAGGGTCGGGGGAAAATACTTCGCTTATATCTAGCCAGCAGTCCGAATCCGATGGACAGGAAAATGACGATCCACGTCATGACGACCGCTTCAAGATTGATGGTAATCGTATGAGCGCCGAGCGGGATGAGCAATTGATGGATTTTTCCCAGTTCACCCATAGGAGTTTCCTTAAACCGATATCTTCCTTGCCTGTTTTATCAAATGCCCTGCCTGTTCACAGAGGATGATGATTTGAACCATAAAAAGACCGGCCACGGTTGCCGGCAGATCAAAGGTTTTAAGTTTTAATGCCAGAAGAATCGGGACCGCCATCAGCAGATACCTGCCTGAAAGGGAAAAAAATGAGAATAGAGATGACTTTCCCCGTCTCTGATAAGTATTCTGGGAGAGCATGAGCGCCAGAGCAATAAAATTGGCCACGCTGAACAGCGTTCCGAGAATCAGGCCTTTTCCAATCCCGTTGAATCCGAAAGTAATTGCGATCAAGCCAATAATCACCGCTGCGGCTAGGGCTCTCTTGCAGTAGGTGTTTGGAATATCCCTAATCGGTATTCTTCGGAGATTTTTGTTCTCCATCTTTCTTACCCTCAGTGATCTCAAGGATCTGGCGGTAGGTGGTGCCGGCGCCGCCGACTATCCCAAAGATGATAAATACGGTAACAAATACGCCTCGGGTTCCCACCCATTTGTCGATGTACCGACCGAGGAAAAAACAGAACAGAATGCATCCCGCCATGGTCAGCCCGATCTGCATCACGATGGACAGATTTTCCAACCATGCCCGGTTTCTATTATATCCAAACCCCATACCGACAACTCGGCTGCATCCGGCAGGCCATGCCCGACAATCACTTTAATTTAAAAGAAAAATGGGATTTATCGCCCAATTGAAAACGATTGTCAAGAATCAATTCGATTCCCATATCCCGAAAAAAAGTCTGATCGGCAAAACAGCATCTGATCCATTGACTGAGAGCGGATTATCCTTTGAATCAACAGGGACTCTATTGGGATGATTTCATTCTATCCGCCCAGGCACGGTTTTCGGGCGGCATTCACTTCATCGAGGCGGCGGACCTTACACCGGGTTGGAGCGGCCTTTAAGCGCTCCGGAGTTGACTCAGCTTCTTTTGCAATGGTTTGCATGGCCTCGATAAACTGGTCTATGCTCTCTTTGGATTCGGTTTCTGTCGGTTCGATCATGATCGCGCCGTCCACCACCAGCGGAAAGTAGATGGTAGGCGGGTGAAATCCGAAATCCATGAGGCGCTTGATCATATCCAGGGTCGTGATCTTGAATTTTCTTTGAAGCTGATCCGAAAAGACGCACTCGTGCATGCATCGAACGTCATGGGGAAGGAAAAAGTGCTTTTTAAGCTTTTCCTTTATATAGTTGGCGTTCAGGACTGCAAGCTGACTTGCCTTTTTAAGATTATCCGGCCCCATGCTCAAAATGTAGGAATAGGCTTTGATCATTACTCCCACGTTTCCATAAAATGCATGCAGTTTTCCGATGGAATCCGGGAAATCCTCTGAAAGAATAAATCGGCCTTTCTTTTTAAGAATGCGGGGCACCGGAAGAAAGGGTTCTAGTATTCTTCCAACACATATTGGTCCGGCTCCGGGCCCTCCGCCCCCGTGGGGAGTGGAAAATGTCTTGTGGAGGTTCAGGTGAAGCAGATCAATTCCGATGGATCCCATATCCACAATCCCCATAAGCGCATTCATGTTGGCGCCGTCGCAATAAACAAGCCCTCCTTTGCCGTGGACAATTTCAGCGATTTGAATGATATTCTTTTCGAATAGCCCCAGGGTGTTGGGATTGGTGATCATGATTCCTGCGGTTTGGTCGTCCATCAGAAGCGACACCGTATCAGGGGAAAGAATACCCTCTTCATTCGATTTGACGGGAATGCTGGTATATCCGCAAAGAGATGCACTGG
>JBFMEI010000395.1:0-2326 GCA_040753295.1 Thermodesulfobacteriota bacterium
CAAAATTTTCATTAGATTATACCTTAGAAGCGTATTTTTACGACGATGCAAGCGATGTTCCGGAAGGCGAAAGAGCCGCAGATGAAGACAACTACCTGGGGCATGTTTTTGTTTTTGACGGACAATATAGCCTTGCTGAGCGTTTTACCCTCATGTTGAACGATTCATTTTACTACACCCGGCGTCCGGTTGAATCCGATGAATTCAGCAACAGCATTGCCAGAGACAAATACTGGGTCAATCGTTTCACACCAGGGATTTTCTACGATTTCAATGAACGCTTTTCAACCGGTCTCCGGTATCGCCGAACCGATATCGAATATGTGGATGATGAATCCCAGCAGAGCAATTTCCTTGAACACCGGATCCTTTTCAACTTCATTTACAACCCAACACGCACCCTGACGTTTGACCTTGACTATCAGCGATGGACCAATACTGAAGAACCCAGAAACCTCGAAAAACGGGAATATACTTCAGACCAGCTTCAACTGGTTCTTGAAAAACGGTTCACTTATATCGCACTGGAAGGCGGTATCGGCTTTCACAACCGAAGCTATGAAGATGACCCGGACCTGGAGGATCAGGACAGTATCATCTACAAAGCCGCGATCACCTGGCAGAATCCGCCTCCGGAAGACATCACCCAGTACCGGGGAAGAAGCTTTATCCGTGCCAAAACCCACGCCTATCTCGCTGCTGAGAAAAATTTCAACAATCTCGGCTATTATTTCGATACCTATGTCGCCAACAGGCTGACCGGCAGCATCGGGTATGTGTTTCTGGAAAAATTCCATCTTTTTGCCAGAGGCTATTACCAGATCACCGAATATAAAAATTATGAAGGCTTGACTCCTGAAGGAACCACAGAGATCCGGGAGGATAAAGTTTATGATTATTCAGCCGGCCTTGGATACCTGATCCGAAAAAATATGGAGATCTCAATACGGACGGGAAATAAAAAACAGGATTCAAACATTGCCGGACTTGACTATGAAAACAATTATGCCATGCTGACATTTGACTTTAACTATGATTTATCGGCACGAGGAGATTTCAGCGAAGAAGCCTCATACTATCGATAGGGCTTAGCGTAAACTCATCCACTCATGAAACCGGCCGGACAAATATCAAGACAATATATCTTATTTCTCATATTCGTCTTTTTAATCCGTATTCCTGATATTGCCCATTGTCAGGATAAGGATTACCGGATCGGCGCTAATGACGTTCTCCATCTCATCATTTATGCCGGCGGAGATAAGCAGCACGAATCGGATCTCACCGTATCCCCCCAAGGGATGATCAATGCGCCGTTTATCGGAATCATAAAAGCGAAAGACCTTACCGTCGGCCAGCTCCAGATCGAAATTTCAAAGCTTTTGGCTAAGGATTATTTTGTCAATCCAGAACTCGATATTTATGTAAAAGAATATCACAGTCTCCAGTACTATATCTCCGGGGCAGTCAAGCAGCCGGGGCTCTATAAAACCACCAGCGAAGCGACTCTTCTTGAACTGATCGCCAAAGCCGGAGGGACCCTTCCCGAGCGCGGAAAAGTTGCTTATATCATGAGAAGTTCCTCTGAAGAGGCTCTTTCCGAGACGGAAAAAATGGAAGCATCCATTTCCAAAGAACCGATCAAGGTGAACCTCCAGTTGCTCCTGGACAAGGGGGATTTGAGCGTCAATGTTCAACTCAAACCCGGTGATGTGGTCTATATTCCCGCTCAGATTTCATTTGCGCTTGCCGAATCAAAGATCTATGTTGAAGGAGAGGTTGTAAAACCCGGTATTTTTGACTATCAGATTGGAATGACCGCCATGAACGCATGCATCATTGCCGGCGGTTTTACTAAATTTGCGGCTCCGAACCGGGCAAAAATCATCCGTCAACAAGCGGAAGGCGTTGAGATCATCAAGATCAACCTTATCCGTGTCCAGGAAGGAAAAATCAAAGATACTGAACTTCAACCCGGAGACCGGATCCATATTCCAGAAACATGGATCTGATATTTGGTATCATACATTATAAAAGAACAATTCTATGAATCCATTTGAAGCCGAACACGGTTCGAGCATTATTGATTACTACATGACTATCGAACGGCACAAATATGCCGTCATTTTTTTTCTGGCCATCTCCATTCTTCTGGTTGTCATACACAATTCGAAACTGGTTCCGATTTACAGCACAACCGCCACCATGATCATCGATCGGGAAAACAAAACCCCGCTCCCGGGACAGGAACGCATCTACGAATCGTATGTTTCCGAAACCCTGAGCTTTAAAACCCATTTCGAGATGATCACTTCGCTTCCGGTTT
>JBFMEI010000396.1:0-2300 GCA_040753295.1 Thermodesulfobacteriota bacterium
CTTTATGGTTCTGACTTTTCGATACTGGTTGAAGAGATCGTTCAACCCATGGAATGTCGTCTCCTCAGCGGAACGATACAGAAGATTGATCCCCTTTTTCCCGAGGTGATCTTCCAGCGTCTTCTGCAAATTGATGTTATAGTGATGACAATGCATGGCAACAGGCTGTCCTGAGATGGCAATATTGTGTCCTTTGCGGTTCAGTTCACTCCGCCAGTCAAACAGATTCATCTCCGTTTCCTTCCAAAATCGATTTCATCGCAATATGATTCTTCTTTTCTCCTAAATTGAGGTTTTCCCAGAATTCTGAAAATAGTATCATTTCAAAGAAGGATACACAATAGATTTGGCCTCCCGGATAACCGGCTGAAGAGGCGGCTGGGTGAACCGGGAGTGCGGTCTGGTCGCGGGAACTCCCGCATGCCGCACTCCCTCGATAAAGCGGTAATACGATATGTCGAGCCGGTGCGGCCGGCTACATGGACTTCAACTCACTCGGTTTTCCCCAGGCCACCTTTAACTGCTCCGCAAATGAGGGGAAGAGCTTCAGAAGCGGATGGTTCGGGTCTTTTGGAAGCTGCTGGGTGGAACTATAGACCGAGGTAGCCAGGAATGCATCGGCCAGCGCCACAGCCGTCATTACCCTCGGCGCTCCAGCCATGGGTCCGGTAAACATCAGGTCATTGTAATAGAATGCCGAAAGGGCTTCCACAGCCGCATCAAATCCCGCCCACCCTTTATACTCGAACATCTCCTTGAATCGTTTCAATTCCATATATGATCCGTTGCTCGGCGCACTGGCGGTCGCAAAGCCCCATTTTTCCTTGATCATTTTATTTGCAATTCCGCACAGGGCATTGGCCGGAGCATTAAGGGTGGTCGTATCCACGATGACGCTTTTAAGCTTCAAATCGACTTTTTCAATCACGTCGAGAAGCTTCTGGGCTCCGGTCAGGCGTCCTTTGGGGGTGGAATCATTCTGGTCAAAAGCGACAAGAAGCGCATTCTTGACGCCGATCTGTTTCATCTCCTTGATCTCCGTCTCAAGATCCTGCTCCCACACGGTGATGCTGTTGTAGAACATCCGGTCCAGGAGCCCTTTTTCCGCACAGTATGCCGCACCGTCCAGCTTGGTTCTCATCATGATGGCATCAATGCAAAAGGGCATCTGGCTCACCGACGTAACGAACTCCACGTATTTGTTGAATTTTTCTCCAGGACTCGCCACAATATCGGCCATCACCGGAACTCCGGTCTCTTTCCAGAATTTGTCGGCGGTTTTCAACAACTCTTCCGCGCGTTTCTCATTAAACCCCTTTCTCCTGCTCCCCTTGTCAAAGAGCTTATCGCTCTCCTGAAAGATGGAAAAGCAGCAGACGGTCGGATAATCTCCGGGTTGACCGGCGAATTTTACCCCCCCGATCTCACACACCATGGGTTCTTTCTTGAATCTCTCCATACCATCCTCCTTTATTTGGATATCGATTGTTACGTTAAACGCCCCGAAGATCCCTCTGTCTCACTTTGACGCTCAGATCAGGCTTAAATACCATCAATCGGTTTAAAGCCGCGCGTTACAATCCAGGATTCCAATTCCATTGCATGCGAATGCATAATATTCATTGCAGAAACCATTTTTTTTGACCATCGTCTAAAAGACGATTTTTTAAATGAGAATAGATGATTTTGCATATCCATGATCTGAACGCATTGACATTTCTCATCTTTCCATGCAAAGAAATTTTAGGCTGAAATCAGAGCAGCCAAAGAAACCAACACGCACCGGCCTTAAAATTGCCGGAAGCATGAATGGAGGGCGGGATGGGGAATATTATTTTCAGCTCATGGGGAAAAACAATCATCGACAACCGGGGGAAAGCCGGTTCGGATCCGTCCGGAACAACACATCCTGAATTTCCCGAATATTTCATGGAAAACCAGGAGATCAAAGCCCTGATGGGGTGGAACGGACTCATCATCCGATCGGAGGATGTGGATGTCGTGGATCTGTGCCGGGAATATCTTGAAGCGGTTTTAAGCCACTCCAAGACCTGCGATCGATGCAACTACTGCAAGACCGGATGGCAGGAGATGATCGAGGTCCTTCAGGATGTGGCCAAGGGAGAGGCAACCGACGAGGATCTGGAGTTTGTTCGAAATGCCGCAGAAGCCATTGTGGGAAATGCCAAATGCAGCATCGGAAAAATCGGACCGAACCCTTTTCTAGAAGCATTGAAATATTTCAGTGATGACATTTCCAGGGCAGCCAAAGGAGAAAAAGACGTCACCCGGGGCAGATA
>JBFMEI010000397.1:0-2297 GCA_040753295.1 Thermodesulfobacteriota bacterium
GGCCTTCTCAGCGGCATCCCCAATGCCATGGTCAATGGGGAAACGGAAAATCGGCTTCCCAATACCACCAGCATCTCATTTGAATATGTGGAAGGGGAATCGATCCTGCTGATGATGGATCGCCTGGGCATATGTGCGTCTTCAGGTTCGGCGTGCACTTCAGGATCCCTTGAGCCGTCTCATGTGCTCAGGGCCATGGGGGTTCCCTTTACGGCAGCCCATGGCTCGATCCGGTTCAGTCTGAGCACCGGCAATCAGGAAGAAGAGATCGATTTTATCATTGCGAATCTTCCCCCGATTATCCAAAAGTTGAGAGACATGTCTCCGTTTTGGAAAGGGGGCTCCCGCTAGCGGCGTTTGGCGGTCGTAATATTTTGACTCAGACGGCTCTTGATCCAATCGATCCACGGCTCAAAACCGATCCCCTTTGTCGATGACATTTCAAAGACCGGCATTCCGGGATGAATCTGTTCAATATTTCTAAGAACCGCCTGGCGATCGTAGTCAAGGTAGGGGAGCAGATCGATCTTGTTTAAAACCGCAGCATCGCAGACTCGAAACATAAGGGGATACTTGAGAGGCTTGTCTTCCCCTTCAGTCACGCTCATCACAACAACTTTAGCATGTTCACCGATGTCAAATTCAGCAGGACAGACCAGATTTCCGACATTTTCAATCACAAGCAGATTCACGCCGGTTAAATCGAGTTGACCGGCCGCTTTTTCAATCACATGGGCAGCCAGATGGCAATCCCCACCGAATTCATCCGTATTGACTTGAACGACCTGAACTCCGGTTCGGGCAAGACGATCGGCATCATTGGTGGTGCAGATATCCCCCACAATGACGGCAGTGCTGATGTCAGATGCAATGCGGGATATCGTTTTTTCCAGAAGTGTTGTCTTCCCTGATCCGGGCGAACTCATGACGTTGATGACAAAAACGCCCTGCCGGTTAAAATATTCCCGATTCTCCTCTGCCATTTTTTCATTGACGCTCAGAACCTTGCGAACCACCTTAATTTCCATTTTCTTTCCCTGTGTGACTGAATTTTTTATGATCCGAACTCTTTAACCTGCCGAATCTTCAACTTCGATCGATTCAATATCGAGTTCCCGACCCGAAATGACCTCGATGGAGCCTCTCCCGCAGGCTTTACATCCGAATGCGGGTTCATTGATTTCCCACAATGCATTACAGGTTTTACATTTTATCATGACCGGGATCTCCTCGATTTCCAGCCTGGCCTTTGCAACCGGTGTATCCTGGGCTGCGATTTCAAAACAAAACCGAAGACTCTCCGGTACGACGGCACTCAGCTTTCCGACTTTGAGTTTAACGGTGGATACGGTTGCGTTGTTCATATCCTGAGGAATGGATGCAGTGACAATCTTGAGGATTTCAAGGGCAATCCCCATTTCATGCATGGTTGAAAACCTTTGCACAAAATTCGCCAAAGCTCCCCAGGTCTCTGCAGACTCGAATACCGCTCTTCTCCATAGCCTTGATCTTTGCCTCAGCGGTTCCGCTTCCTCCACTGATGATCGCGCCGGCATGCCCCATTCGTCTTCCCGGAGGAGCCGTCAATCCGGCAATAAATCCGACAACGGGCTTGGTAAAGTGCTTCTTGATAAACGCCGAAGCCTCTTCTTCAGAAGCGCCTCCGATTTCACCCACCATGACCACCCCTTTTGTCGCCGGATCTTTTTCAAATGCATCGAGACAGTCAATAAATGTCGTTCCGTTGATCGGGTCTCCTCCGATTCCGATACAGGTGGTCTGGCCGATTCCCCACCGGGTGAGCTGGTGAACCACTTCATAGGTAAGCGTTCCTGAACGCGAGATCACTCCGATGGGCCCGTCGGGCTTGTGGATGGGACCCGGCATAATCCCCACCTTGCATTCTCCGGGGGTGATGATCCCCGGGCAATTGGGACCGATCAGGCGAACCGGCTTCCCTTCGAGATACGTTTTAACCTTCATCATGTCGATCACCGGAATCCCTTCGGTGATCGCTACGATAATCCGAATCCCGCAGTCTGCGGACTCCATGATTGCCTCGGCGGCAAAGGCCGGCGGAACAAAAATCAGGGAACAGTCCGCACCTGTCTGATCCACGGCTTCATTCACGGTATTGAAAACCGGGATCCCGTCCATCTCCTGTCCGCCTTTTCCCGGGGTTACCCCGCCCACCACTTTGGTCCCGTATGCAATACAATGGCGGGCATGAAATTGTCCTTCCCGGCCGGTGATCCCCTGGACCAGAACGCGGGTTTCTTTATTGACGAAGATACTCA
>JBFMEI010000398.1:0-2281 GCA_040753295.1 Thermodesulfobacteriota bacterium
ATGAAGATAAAGTTCTGACCTCCCTTTCCCGGCTGGTTGAAGAGGATGTGGCCCTCAAGATTTCCAGAAGTACAGAGACCAAGGAGATCCTGATGTCCGGCATGGGAAAGGTCCATATCGAATCGGCGATCGAAAAACTGAAACGGAAGTTTAATGTGGAAGTGATTCTGGAATTGCCGAAAATCCCATACAAGGAGACCATCAAGAAAAAGGTCAGGGTCCAGGGGCGCCATAAGAAGCAGACCGGCGGTCACGGCCAGTTCGGAGACTGCTGGATCCAGCTCGAACCCCTTCCACGAGGCGGCGGATTCGAATTTGTGGATGCTATTGTGGGAGGTTCCATTCCTAGGCAATATATTCCGGCCGTGGAAAAAGGGATCATCGAATCGTGCGTGAGGGGTGTTCTGGCCGGCTTTCCGTGCATCGACTTCAAAGTCATTCTGGACGACGGATCTTATCATGCCGTCGATTCGTCTGAAATGGCGTTTAAAATTGCAGGTTCCCTGGCTTTCCGAAAAGCGGCGGAGCAGGCCCAGCCGGTGCTTCTGGAACCGATCATGGAGGTCACAGTCATTGCCCCGGACGATTACATGGGAGATATCATGGGAAACCTGAACAGCCGTCGGGGACGCGTTCTGGGGATGGATTCCAAAGGGAAACATCAGGTGGTTCGGGCAAATGTTCCTTTGGCGGAATTCCAGACCTATTCCGCGGATTTGAATTCCATGACCGGCGGAAGGGGAACTTACACCATGAAGTTTTCACATTATGATGAAATCCCGGCCCAGTTGGCTCAAAAGATCATTGATGAGGTAAAGAAAAACACAGAATAGGCAACCAACCGGATCGGGTAATAACCGATACGCTTCTTAATGGGAACGGCTCATTGGGCAGGGATCTGGAAGCATTCCCTGCATGGAGAATAGCCTTCCCAGAAGGCATCCCATCTGCTTTTAAAACCGATGCGGTTTCCGGCGCTTATTTTTTTCCCTAAGGGGCAGTCCATTTTGTGAAACCGCATGGAGTTCCGGTTTCCGGTATACCGGATCCCCCCGTCTTCCTGGAATGCGCTCCAGATTCCTTTTTTTGACGCCATGGCTTTTCGCTGAGCGTCCAGGAGCATGGAATGAAATCTGATGTTGGGCTTCTGGTAACGCACAACCGCATGTCCGCTTTCAACCATCTGAAGATTCATAAAGGTATTGTCCGGAAGAAAGACATATGCCAGTACCCTCCCATACCGGTCTTTCTTCTCGACATCCTGTTCGAGTTTGACTCTTTGATGAAGCACCCGGTTCCGGTTAAATAAAAGCGCTTCTTTTCCAAAAGGTTCTCCAGGCGCTGAGGCATTTCCAATTTCCGGAGAGTCGATGCCGATATACCGGACATGGCGACCGTCTTCCAGCAAAATCGTATCTCCGTCATCCACCCACCTGACTTTAAAATGAGAGCGTTGAAAAAGTACCCTTTCCGTCATGCCGGACTCGATCCGGCATCCAGAACTATTTGAAATTACTGGACCCCGGTTTTCACCGGGGTGACGAATTTGGAAATATTCAAAGCTCTCAAAATCAGACCGGCAAATTTGAAAATATTCAAAAGTCTCATGGAGGGTCTGAGAATAAAGCGGCCGGGTGCAGTGAAAGAAAACCAAAACGCCGAAAAGAAGAACCGTCCCCAGCTTATAAAATTTCGCCGCCCCCCGGCCCGCCGTTAGCCGGTCCCGGCTCCTTCCTCCAATCCGCAATGTCTTCTTGCGCTATCGTCCAGCATTTTTTTTAACCCGCCGTATTTCTGCGGAACATATCCCATCGATTTTTTCCACACCTCATCGTCTTCCATGCACAGATAGACCCTCACCTCCGGAGACGCTTCCCGGATCCATTCCACCATCAGCCGGTAGAGCCGGATTCGAAGAGGCTTGAAATACCGCATTTTGTTGTCAAGACCGCAGATAAACTCGCCATAAGGGAGCTTTGAAGTCCTGTGCCGCTTCCGGAAAATTTCCTTGAAGGCCGGGGGAAACCGGAAAGATCCCAGGCTGATCCAGACAATCGCTTCCGCCGGTATTTTTGAAAAGAGATACCTGACGGTCTCCTGATATTCCGCTTCACACCCGTCATAGAGGACCAGAGGATCAAAATGAAACGCAAGCGGATATCCCCATTTCCGGCATTGCAAGGCGGCGTCAAGTCTCTCCTGAAGGGTTGCGGTCTTCTTTTCTTCCTCCCGGATGACTCTGGGCGTATTGAGAGACCAGGCCATGATGGTCTTTCCATGA
>JBFMEI010000399.1:0-2273 GCA_040753295.1 Thermodesulfobacteriota bacterium
GATTCCCCTTGAGAAATACAATATTTTTTACCCGCTTCTTCAGTCCGATCAAAAATTCAACCACTTCAACGGATTTCTCACCCCGATCCACATAGTCGCCGATGAAAAGAAGGAGATCCTTCTCAGGGTTGATGCTGATTTTTTCCACCAGGTCATGAAGTTTGTCGAAACAGCCATGGATGTCGCCGACAGCGAATATGGTGCTGTTTTTTGAATTATCGCTTGTCATGAATTTCTACCACGTAATAAACGTCCGCCTTCTTTGATCAAGCCGTTTTATCCCCTCTGCCGCTGCATCTTCAAGTGATTTTTCATACTCCGGTCCGGTTAATGGCCTGGCAAGCTTCTGAATTTCCCACGCCTTTCCACATGGCCGATACTGGGGCATGATATTGACATAGCTGTTTTTCGAAATCCTGGAGGCGATGAATCTCATGATTTTCCGGGTTCCGGCAAGCTCATGCGGCAATACCAGATGCCGGATCAGAAGTCCCCGGCTGGCGATCCCCTGGTTATCGATAACAAGGTCTCCTGCCTGTCGATGCATTTCCATGAGCGCTTCCCGGGCGACTTGGGGATAATCCGGAGCCTGACATGTTTTTTCAGCGATTTCAGAATCCCAGAATTTAAAGTCCGGCATGTAAATGTCAAAGACGCCTTCAAGAAGACTGAGTGTGGAGACCCGGTCATATCCGCCGCTGTTATAGACCAGCGGGATCGAAAGTCCCTGCTCCACCGCTTTCTCGAGAGCTCCGAGAATCTGTGGCACGACATGGGTCGGGGTTACGAAATTGATGTTGTGGCACCCCATCTCCTGCAGGCAGATCATCATGGCGGCCAGTTCTTCATGGGAAACCGGACTCCCTTCTCCTTCATGACTGATCTCATAATTCTGGCAGAAAGTGCACATCAGGTTGCAGTGGGTTAAAAATATGGTGCCTGAACCATGCCTTCCCACCAGGGGAGATTCCTCTCCGAAATGAGGGGCATAGCTTGAAACAATAGCTGAATCGGCGGTTTTACAGATCCCCAGATCCCCTTTGCGCCGGTTGACCCGGCATTCCCGGGGGCAGAGGGTGCATGCTTCGAGGATCCGGTACGCCGCCTCTTTTTTTTCCTTGAGAAGTCCTTTTCGATGGGTTTCGATATAGGAAGGAATAACTGAGGGCATGGGATCAATCGTGCTTCGGCTCGGCCAGAATTTTTTCGGCGATCCCCCGGCCGATGATGAATCGTTTTAAATCCACGGAAACCACCAGTTGTCCCTTGCCCTGGTTTGAAACGATTTCCACTTCATCTCCGGGGCGAAGCCCCATGGACAAAAGGCGCATCTTCCCTCCTGCACCGCCGGAAAATTCCTGGATGATAAGATGCTCTCCGGGTTTTGCGGCAGAAAGCGGAATCATCTTCTCCCGTTCCTTGAAACATTCGGAACAGATCCCGTAGAGCTCCATCTTATGCTGCAGAATGTGAAACCCATGCCTCTCGGCAATTTGAAGCTGATAATTTTCGAGGGCGTAGTCCTGAAATTCAATGATCTTTTTACATTTCGTGCAGACCATATGGTCATGATGCTGCCCTAAATGCCGATGTTCATACCGGATCAGGCCGTTGTCGAACTGATTGGGCAGGGCAAAGCCGAACCGGGTCATCAGATGCAGCGTCGACCTCACAAATTCTGATTCAAAGGAATATCCTTTTTCTCGAAGAAGGTCTATCAACTCCTCGACAGTTAAATGACGCTCGGTGCTTAAAAACGTTTCCAGAATGATAAACCGATCCTCGAACCGGTCGATATATTCATGTTTGAACAATTTGATGAACTGTTCTTTTTCCTGGTTGTGAATCCGTTTCATGCAGTTCTCATCAACCTTCTGTTTTCACGATTCATCTTTGCCGCTTCCCTGCTTGCGTACTACCGGAAATAATAGGCACCGCATCAAGGGAATAAATTTGATTCAGGGAGAGGAAATTTAAAATTGTCTATCGGCTGTATCCGGGAACATTATATGTCGTGCAGGTTCCGCTCCCGCAGGTCCGGGTTTGGGACCCGGCTTTCTCACCTGCTGTCGGATTCCCTGCCGCGAAGTTGGTTGTACTCATCACCCGCTCCAGTTCACGGGACTCACATTTCGGACATTTCATCTCGATCTTTTCATCGGTGTTGACCAATAAAAATTCGACCAGATCATTGCACTTCAGACATCGGAATTCATATATGGGCATTTGCCTGGACCTCCTTTTAGGCACTTAAAATGAGCTTAATTTTGGAT
>JBFMEI010000400.1:0-2268 GCA_040753295.1 Thermodesulfobacteriota bacterium
CTTCGACACTGGGGATGGACGGCGTTTCCGCCAGTTTGGCAAACGCCCCCACCATGGCGGTATTGATCATGGGATGGGTCGGGGTTCCCAGCCCCAGCTTTACCGCAATTCCATCCGCATCCACCCAGGCCCGGTCATATCCTGAAAAAGAAGAAAAAATTTCAGGAATGCCTGAGGCATTGACCAGAAGCGCCCCTCCGGGTTTCAATCCCCGGACAACATCGACTTGACCGATAAGCCTGCTATCCAGGACCACCACCATATCCGGTTCATAGATATTGCTCCGGATCAAAATTTTTTCTTCTCCGAAACGGAGATACGCTTCGACCGGAGCACCCCGGCGTTCCACTCCGAAAAAAGGGAAGGTCTGAATGAAATATCCGGCTTTAAAAAGCCCTTTTGCCAGCAGAATCGTTGCCACAACGGTCCCCTGCCCTCCCCTTCCATGAAACCGGATCTCTTTCATTACCATGCGGTCAATCCATCCTTATCTTCAGGCCTGACATCCTACCTTATAAACGGCTGCAACCTTCTGTCAATACCGGTCTTTAAAAATATCAGACCGGTAAACCGTCTTTTCCGCCTCGGCAGATATTATTTCAGAGCTTTCATTCTGCTGATCCCCGATGATTTTCCCAGAAGGATCAGAATATCACTGTCTTTGACGATAAACTCGGCAGACGGCACCAGGATGAAATTTTCCGGCACCAGCTCCTTCACGGCAATCACATTGACATTATATTTTGCCCTGAGATTCAATTCTCTGAGGCTCTTTCCGATAAACGAAACCGGAGGGTCGATCTGGACCAGGCTGTAATCTTCAGTCAAGGGGATGAAATCCATGATATTGGGGGTAATCAAACCCCGGGCAATCCGTCCCGCCATATCCTTTTCAGGAAAAATAGTTTCCGTCGCTCCTACTTTTTTAAGAATTTTGGCATGATTCGTATCAATCGCCTTTGCAATGATTTTCTTAACCCCGAGCTCCTGAAGAAAGAGGCAGATGAGAATGCTGCTGCTGATTTGAGTTCCGGTGGAAACGATGACCGCATTCATCGATTCAAGCCCCAGCGTTGCAAGGCTTTCCCGATCCGCGGCGTCCATGACAACCGCTTCGCTGCAACTCAAATGAATCGCCTGAATCCGAGACCTGTCCGAATCGATGGCGATAACCTCCTGGCCTTCTTCAAAGAGTGTTTTTGCAATATGAAAGCCGAACTTTCCAAGACCTATCACGGCAAACTTCTTCATAAACGCCTCCCTCATCCGATCATCATCTGTTCTTCAGCATATTCGATCCGCCGGTCTTTCGATGGACCGGTGATCAGATACGAAAAAGTCAATACTCCGACCCTTCCGATCAACATCATAAGGATAATCCAAAACTTCCCCATCCCGGTGAGCGTCGCCGTCGCCCCCATGGAGAGCCCGACAGTTCCGAATGCGGAAACAGTCTCAAAGAGATAGGGTAAAAAATCTCCATGCGGATTGGGATACAGAGTTGAGGGTCTGCTTAACAGGATTAAAAAAACGATCAGGGCGATCCATCCCAGAGAAATCAGGATGAGGGATGTGCTTTTTGAAATAACCTCATCCGGAATACTTTTTTTAAACAGATG
Source organism: Thermodesulfobacteriota bacterium (assembly GCA_040753295.1). GTDB lineage: Bacteria > Desulfobacterota > Desulfobacteria > Desulfobacterales > UBA2156 > RBG-13-49-15. The sequence goes on from JBFMEI010000400.1 coordinate 1,620, forward strand.
AGTCCGGAGCATGGTACGAAATCGGCTTCGGGCAAATGCAAAAATCACGGCCAGTGTGGTTGTTTTAACACCGCCTCCACATGATCCCGGAGATGCGCCGAAAAACATCAATGCCAGCATTACGGTGAGAGTCGCCGTATGAAGAGCGCCGATATCCACGGTGTTGAATCCGGCGGTCCTGCAGGTGATGGATTGAAACAGAGAAATCAGAAGCCGCTCATTTAATGCCTTATCCTTTAAAATGGAATCCCATTCCAGAATCAGAAAAAAAAGGGCTCCGGAAAGGACCAGCCCCATACTGGTCATCAGCACGGTTTTGGTCTGAACCGAAAATCGAACCCGTCTCCAGGGAGTTTTAAATCCCGCAACAAAGAGTTCATAAAGGACAGGGAAACCGATTCCGCCGAGGAAGATCAACATGCAGATCGTCATGTTCGGAAGCCAGGCTCCCGGATACTTCATCAGACTCTCTGAAAATAAGGAAAAGCCTGCGTTGCAAAAGGCCGAGACCGAATGAAAAAGGGCAAGATACAACGCCCGGAATACCGGGTACTCATGAACCCAGTGAATGAACAGAAAAAATGTGCCGCACAGCTCAAATATTCCGGTAAAGAGAAATATCATTTTAATCAGATCAAAAATCTCACGT
>JBFMEI010000401.1:0-2247 GCA_040753295.1 Thermodesulfobacteriota bacterium
ATACCACAATGTAGGATGTCAAGCACTATTTTTCAAAGCGCTAAATTTCAATTCTTTGCTCACTGATTATAGCTTTTTTTACCTTATATGTCAAGTCAAATTAGCCCAATCTTTTTAAATTGAAAGATATTTGAGCCTTCCGGCCACTGACCACCGGCTCCTGGCTGCTATTCTTCAACTTTGAACTTTGAACTCCCTTCTTAAAGAGATTCTTCTTCCACAACTTTGAACTTTCAATTTTAAACTTTGAACTTTCTTTATTTCTGGATCCCGGCTTTCGCCGGGATGACGATTCAAAAGGTTCTTCTTCCACAACTTTGAACTTTCAATTTTAAACTTTGAACTTTCTTTATTTCTGGATCCCGGCTTTCGCCGGGATGACGATTCAAAAGGTTCTTCTTCCACAACTTTGAATTTTGAACTTTCTTTTTCTGGCTACTGACTCCTGGCCACTGGCTACTGTTCTTTCACTTTGAACTTTCTTTATTCCTGGTCTCTGTCCTCTGACCACTGGCCTCTGATCCCTGTTCCTTAACTTTGAACTTTCAATTTTGAACTTTGAACTTTCTTTATTTCTGGTCTCTGACCTCTGGCTACTGGCTTCTGATCCCTTTCATCATTTTATTTCGTTGAAATCCCATATAGAAAGGAGGTAATGTCATGGAAGGTAGGGAAAAGGCATAAAAAAAGTACACGAATAAATCGCGAACTCAAGGCCTCAACCCTTTAACCCTTAACCCTTAACCCTTTAACCCTTATATCATGAAACCCATCGTAGCCATTGTGGGGCGACCCAATGCAGGAAAGTCGACCCTCTTCAACAGGATCACCCAGACCCGGGATGCCCTGGTGCATGACCTGCCGGGAGTGACCCGGGACCGTCATTACGGGGATGCCGACTGGGATGGTGTCGAGTTTTCGATTATCGACACGGGCGGATTTACGGAAACCGATGACAGCGGATTTGCCGATGCCATCCGGGCCCAGATCCATGCTGCCGTTCTGGAGGCGGATGCCCTTCTGGTCTTGCTTGACGGTAAATCCGGAGTATCTCCGTTTGACCGGGATTTTATCCGGATCATCAGCGGATATAACAAACCGGCCGTATATGCGGTCAATAAGGTCGACGGTTCGGAGCAGCAGGAGAGGCTCTTCGATTTCTTTTCACTCGGAGTGGAACCGCTATTTCCGGTTTCCGCAGAGCATGGATACGGAATCGCCGAACTTTTAGATAGCCTGGTTCGACAGCTTCCGGAACCGGATGTGGGTCCATCCCCTTCCCTTCCGGAAGATGTCGTAAAAATCGCGGTTGTGGGAAGGCCCAATGTCGGGAAGTCGTCTCTGATCAATGCGCTGCTTGGCAAAGAGCGTCTGCTGGTGAGTGAAATCCCCGGAACCACCCGGAATGCCATCGACTCTCTGATCACCATCCGTCAAAAATCGTACCTTCTGATCGACACTGCAGGTATCCGGAGAAAAGGGAAAGTCGATGAAGCGCTGGAAACCTTTTCAGCCATCAAGGCGCTGAAGAGTCTGGAGCGGTGCGATATCGCCGTCGTGGTCCTCGATGCCCGCGAAGGGGTCATCGCCCAGGATATCCGAATCGCCGGATACGCCTTTGAAAAAGGATGCGGGGTCATCCTTCTCCTCAACAAATGGGATCTGATGCCCAAAGATCGAAAAACGGCAAGAGCCCTTTCCCTTCGCCTTCGGGACGAAGCCAAATATCTGGGCTTTGCGCCGATTCTCTCGGTATCGGCCAAATCCGGGCTGAGGATCTCCAAAATTTTACAAACCGCAGACCGGATTTACCGGCAATACACCCGGCGCATCGGAACCGGTCCGTTGAATAAAATCCTGGAGCAGGCCATTTCAGAAAAAGACCCTCCCTTTTATAAAGGGAAAAAAATGAAATTCTTTTATGCCACCCAGACATCCGTCAAACCGCCGACCATCGTCTGCTTTGTGAGCAATCCGGACGGCGTCCACTTTTCCTACCACCGGTATCTGATCAACCAGATCCGGCAAAAGGCAGGGCTTGACCTCACTCCCATCCGGCTCTTCTTCAGGAGCCGTTCCGGGCGGAGGAAGCATGGATCTGTTTGACGAAGGAATTCGGAATCCTGTCAAACCCGCATCTCCTCTTGCCGAACGGATGCGTCCCGGACGGATTGCGGAATTCAGCGGGCAGGAGCACGCGGTCGCAGAAGGAGCCCTGATCCGCAGCGCGATTGAGAACGACCGGAT
>JBFMEI010000402.1:0-2246 GCA_040753295.1 Thermodesulfobacteriota bacterium
CACTTCACTCAGGAAGGAATCGACAAGAGAGAAGCCCCGTTCTGTTATCCTGTGGAACTCGCCCACGGCTTTTTTCACGCACTCATGTCCATGGAGAATCTTCCGGAATACATCTTTCTCCCTCATATTAAAGCGGTCCCGCTTCTCGACGACAATCCAAGCTCACAGGTCTGCCCTCTGATTCAGGGGGAGGCCTATTATCTCAGATCCACATTTCAAGACCGGATCGAACTCCTTAAAGCAAGAGGGGGAAAGCTCCTGCAGCCGGTCATGGATCTTTCCAGCGGGATCGAAACCGCCCGGACGCCTCTGATCCGGACCGCCCTTGAAATGGGGATTTCCAGGCAGGAGGCTGAAGAGGCATTTATCCATGCCCTCGAAAACCAACGGGCCTGCTTAAACGAGATGAAACATCTGGGGAGAGAGGCATTGCGGGAACTGGAATCGACCCCGGACCGGTTCGGCGTGGTGATCTTCGGCCGGCCCTACAATGCCTTTGCCGAGGAAGCGCACATGGGAATCCCCCACAAGCTGGCATCCCGAGGGGTCATGGTCATCCCCATGGACTTTATTTCCCAGGAAATGGAGTTCTCCAAAAATCACATGTATTGGGGAATGGGGCAGCTCATTCTCAAAACCGCCCGATTCGTAAAAAAACATCCCCAGCTTTTCGGGACCTATATCACCAATTTTTCATGCGGCCCGGATTCTTTTGTCATCGGATATTTCAGGGAAATCATGGGACGCAAACCGTCGCTGACCCTCGAACTTGACAGCCACACCGCAGATGCCGGGCTTGAAACCCGGATTGAAGCATTTCTGGATATCATATCCGCATACCGTCAGTTGACGCAACACCAGGGCCGGCAGAAACTTCATACACCCTTTGTCGAATCGAAGGTCATACTGGAAAACGGGGCGGCAATGGTCGCGACCTCTGACGGAAAGACCATTCCCATGACAGACCCCCGGGTTTCCCTCCTCTTCCCTTCCATGGGGAACCTGGCTTCAGAATCGATTGCCGCCGTCTTCAGGGGAAGCGGATATCATGCCAAGGCCCACCCTCCGTCCGATGAAGCGGTATTAAAACTGGGACGCGCAAATACGTCCTGCAAGGAATGTCTCCCGTTGATTCTGACCACAGGAACACTCCTTAATTATATTCGAAATCAAAAGAAGGCCGACGAAATCCTGGTCTATTTCATGCCCACCGGATCTGGCCCCTGCCGGTTCGGCCAATACGCCGTCTTCATGGAAGACCTGGTCAGAAGACTTGAAATTCCCAATGTCGCCGTCATGTCCCTTACCTCAGACAACTCATACCTTGGGCTGGGAAACGGATTCCAGAAAAAGGGGTGGTGGTCGGTCCTGATATCCGATGCCATGGAAGATATCCGGTCGATGCTTCTTGCCGATGCCGTGGATCCGTCCCGGGCCATGGGGGTCTTCAGGGAGGAATGGGAGGAAATTCTATCCCGGATGGAAAGCGGGGCGTATGACCGTATCAAATCCCAGTTGAAAAAAACCGCTCACCGCCTTGCCTCCATTCCGTTGAAAGCCCCTCCCGATCAGATCCCGGTCATTGCGCTGGTCGGAGAAATTTTTGTTCGACGGGATCATCTGTCCCGTCAGTTCATTACCGAAACCCTGGCGGAAAAAGGATTCGCAACCGTCTGTTCGCCGATTGCCGAGTGGATGCGATATTCCGATTATACGGTTAAAAAGGGATTGAGCACCTATACTCTCGACCTCAAAGGGAAGATCGGTTTTTTCATCAAAGAGCTTCACATGGGGCGTTATGAAAAAGAAATCAAATCGATCCTTTCCGCTTCAGGCCTGATCCACCCGGAACCCCTTCATATCGAACGGATCATTAAAAATGCCTCCCCCTTCATCGCGCCGGATCTTGCCGGTGAAGCCATCCTGACGGTAGGGAGCGCGTTGACCGAAGTGGTCACTCATGCCTGCGGCGTCATCGCCATCGGCCCGTTCGGATGCATGCCGAACCGGCTCTCGGAAGCGATTTTATCCCGGGCCATGAACCGGGACGTCAAGCTCGCCACGGATCCGAAAAATCAATCTCTCAAGGCGGTCCTGTCGGATGTAGAGGATCTTCCTTTTCTGGCCATTGAAAGCGATGGCTCTCCGTTCCCTCAACTCATCACGGCAAAGCTCGAATCCTTTTGCCTGAGAGCAAAACGTCTGCACGAAACGATTCTTGGAATTAAGAATGGAACCCCGGCTGC
>JBFMEI010000403.1:0-2236 GCA_040753295.1 Thermodesulfobacteriota bacterium
GAAAAACCATATCACCTCTGCAAAAAAATTCGTGCTTTCACAGCTTAAAAGTAATGATGACACCTTTTCAAGAATCATGATGGGATTTCCTTTGGCCGAATTGTCCGGAGAACTCATACCTCAATAGCCGTCGATGCTTGAAATGGATTCCGTCAATTTGAGTTGAAAATCATTAAGGAAGAGGCGATGAAAGCGAAAGCGATGGTGCTGGTCAAACCTGGACACCTGGAGCTCCGTGAATTTGAGCTTAGAAGCCCGGGAACGGATGAGATACTCATCAAGACCAAAGTGACGTCGGTCTGTTCGACGGACATCAAGGTATTTCACGGGCATGTCGGCTCAGCCCGCTATCCGCTTGTTATGGGGCACGAATTCGTCGGCGAGATCGCCGAAATCGGATCAGTAGCCGCAAAACAATACGGCGTTGGGATCGGCGACCGGGTGACTCCCGAGCCGTATATCCCATGCGGGCATTGCACATGGTGCCGGACCGATCATCATTACCACAACTGCCCTGCCGTGAATACCTACGGGATTTCACTTTCATGCGAGAAGCTCCCCTATCTTCTCGGCGGCTATTCGGAGTATGTCTATTTGATCCGCGGGACACTGCTTCATACGCTTTCACCCGATGCCCCGGATCTTGCCGGAAGCCTTTCCTCGGTGGTCGGAAACGGTGTGAGATGGATCAAGACCTTGGGCCAAATGAGCTTCGGCCAAAGTCTAGTGATCTCCGGCGCCGGATCCCAGGGATTGTGCACGCTTGCAGCCGCACGGGAGGCAGGTGTCGGCCCCATCGTCATGCTGGGTCTTTCTTCAGACCAGGCGCGTTTTGCGCTGGCTCGTGAGATGGGAGTCGATCATATTGTGGAAGTCGACCGCCAGGATCCCCTCCAGGTTGTGCCAAGCCTTTTGGGGAAACCGCCCGATGTGGTGATTGAAACCTCAGGGATTTCATCGGCCATCCAGGCCGCTATAAAACTCGTAAAGCGCTCGGGCCGTGTGGTTTCCATCGGTTTGTCCGGTGGAAAGCAAACACCCATCACCTTTGACGATTTGGTATGGCGGGATATCACGCTGGTCTGCGGGAAAGGGCAAGCCGGGAATGTTGCCGATGCCATGCGGCTCATCAATTCCGGAAGATATCCATTCGATAGAATCAACAATTTCCAATACAAGCTCGCCGATTTGGAGCAGGCCCTTGCGGATACGGAGCATCCTCCTGAAGGATTTGTCAAAGCAGCGGTGGTCTTCGATTAAAGGAAAGTTTGGATGCCATCAGAAATAAAACGGTACTCTCGGTCGATAAGGAAAAATAACGTCTATTGCGGTTGATCCGGATACTGGAATCATTCCTTATCCACTCAACGCTTATCAACAGAAAGGAGGAGTCATCATGTGTAAGAAACGGTATCTGTCAATTGGAATCATGGTACTGGCCATTGCGCTTCTTGGGGGAAACGCTTTTGCCGCGGATAAGGTCATCAAATGGAAAGGAGAGAGCTGTTTCGGCATCGCCTCACCCCTGGGAAAACACACCATTGTCCTGTGGAAGCAGTTTGTAGAGGAGATGAGCGGCGGCCGCCTTCAAATTACCCTTCATGATGCCGGAGAAATCGTCCCCCCCACAAAGATTTATGATGCAGTCAAGGACGGGTTGCTCGACTTTGGAATGAATACACCGGCATGGCAAAAAGGGAAATACGCGGCAGGAGACCTGTTTTATACCCTTCCGGGCGGGGTTCTTGAATTCAACGACCTGATCCTTTGGCTTTACGGTGGAGGCGGAAAAGAACTCATGCAGCAGATGTACGGGGATGAACTGGTCGTCTTCCCGTTTGGATTAACCCCTCCTGAGGAAGTCTGGACGAAAAAACCGGTTAAAACGCTTGCTGATATCAAAGGACTTAAGATCCGGGCTGCAGGATTGAGCATGGAGCTCTGGGAAAAACTGGGGGCATCGGTGGTTCTCCTTGCTCCCGGTGAAGTGCTGCCGGGACTGCAGCGGGGTCTGATCGATGGAACGGAAATGCTGGAGGCTTCATTTGACTACAGTCTGGGATTGCATGAAGTCTGCAAATTCCGTTTCGGACCTCCGGTTCATATGTCCAACAACAACTTCCAGTTGATGATTAAAACCAAATCCTGGAAAGAACTCCCCAATGATCTCAAAGCGATTGTGGAAAAAGCCGCTATTGCATCAAGCTTTCAGGGATATGCCAACTTCTGGCAGGAG
>JBFMEI010000404.1:0-2217 GCA_040753295.1 Thermodesulfobacteriota bacterium
TTTCAGGAGGTTTCCCGTCCCATTCAGGATCAAAAGGACTTGATCTTCTTGAACCGACCGAACATGGAACCATCAATTGGTCGAAATGGACCATTGAAGCCACTGGAATCGGCACCCTCCCGGAAAAGCGGCCTGAAAACGCTCCCAAGGCCAGCCTCGAATCGGCAAAACAGGAGGCTTATAAAAAAATCCTCAAAACCATTTTTCAGCTTCGAATTTATAATTCAACGACTGTCAGTAAATTGATTGATAAGGAAAATATACTTGTCAATAAAATCGAATCCCTGATCAAAGATGCCCAGATCATCAAGCAGGAGTATCTGGCGGATGGAACCGCAAAAATCACCATGGAGTTCAACCTGCTGGGTGCGTTTCATCAGCTCATCCTTCCAGGGGACATTAAACAGATCGAATCTGTAAAACCCATAACTCCACCCGATTCCAAACCTCCCATCTTTTCCGGACTTGTCGTGGATGCAGTGGGAATCCGGGCAAAACCGGCCATGGTACCCAAAATCGTTGACGAGAATGGGGAAGAAGTTTTCGGATCTGCATTTGTGAATCGGGAATCTGCAGTAGAACTGGGAGTATGCGGATATTTCCAGGATCTGAGCTTTGCACGGAAACAGATCCGTGTAGCGGATAATCCCCTTTTGGTCAAAGGGCTTCAAACCATGGCCGGGGCCGAATCAATCATCGTCATTTCCAATGCGGATGCCGCAAAATTAAAAAGCGCATCCGAACATCTGCAGTTGTTAAGAAAATCGCGGGTCCTGATCGTCATCGATTTACCGTCCAAATGAGGAGGGCTCATGAAAAACCATGTCCGATGCCTGGTCTGCGCCGCTCTCAGTCTTCTTTTTCTCCAGGCCTGCAGCTCAGCGCTCTTGGTTCCGAAACCAAAACTCGACTCTCCTGCCCATCACGTTGAAACCGGATTTAAGCTCATGGAGCTTGAAAAATATGCGAGCGCCAAGCGTGAATTCAAAAGGGCAATCGAACTCGATCCCCGCTTTATATCGTCTCATGTGGGATTGGCGATAGCGTTTGCATACGAAGGAGACTATCAGAAAGGATTAGATTCCCTTGAAACGGCTAAAATCCAGGCAGGAAAAAAGGAGGATCAGCGGATAGTCCAGGTCGGCGTCATGCGAATCTTCACCATCGGAGATGGAAGCATCAGTCCCGACTGGTTGAATCAGGTTGAATCCGCATTCCAAAAGGCAAAAGAGATCGATCCTGAAAGCCCTGATGCATATTTCTACATGGGTGTCGCGTATCGACGATCAAATCGATATGACGATGCCCTTGGGCAGTTCATCCGGGTATTTGAAATCGGAAAAGGGTTCGTTGAAGCGGCGGATCGGGAATACACCGCCATCCAACGATTGAAACGCTACTCTTCCCAATAAAATGAAGTGAATTTTTTTAATTCGATTTCCTTAAAATCCCCTCCACGGTTCGCCGATCGGGATCATCCTCTATCAAGTCCCCAGATTCCATGAAGCCAGATATCGGCGCTGCTCTTCAGTCAGTCGATCGATGGAAATACCCATTGCGGCGAGTTTTTCTTTGGCGATCCTGCGGTCGATGTTTTCGGGAACCGGATAAACGTCCTTTTTCAATACATGCTTTCCGGTCACCATATACTCGATACATAAAGCCTGGTTGGCAAAACTCATGTCCATGACGCTTGAAGGATGGCCTTCCGCAGCCGCCAGATTGATAAGCCGTCCGTCTCCAAGCAGATTGATCCGTCTTCCATTATTCAGGAGATGCTGTTCGACGAAAGGCCGCACCTGTGTTGCGGATTTGGTTAAAGATTTGAGCCCTTCAAGGTCCAGTTCCACGTTGAAATGTCCGCTGTTGCACAGAATCGCTCCGTCTTTCATGACGGCGATATGCTCTTTTCGAATGACATTCACATTTCCGGAAACCGTACAGAAGAAATCTCCGATTTTTGCCGCCTGAGCGATGGGTTTGACCGTAAATCCGTCCATTACCGCTTCCAGGGCGGCAATGGCTTCGATCTCAGTCACAATCACATTAGCCCCCATTCCGCGAGCTCTCATGGCCAAACCCCTGCCGCACCACCCGTATCCGCATACGATAAAATTCGAGCCGGCAAGGAGCCGGTTGGTAGCCCGGACAATGCCATCCACCGTGCTTTGACCGGTCCCATATCGGTTGTCAAAAAAATGCTTGGTTTTTGCATCG
>JBFMEI010000405.1:0-2207 GCA_040753295.1 Thermodesulfobacteriota bacterium
CTTGATGGATCTGATGATCTGGACATAGCCGGTGCACCGGCAGATGTTTCCGGCAATGGCCTCTTTGATCTGCTCTTCATCCGGATTCGGGTTCTGATCCAGGAGGGCTTTTGCCGACAGAATCATTCCGGGCGAACAATATCCGCATTGAATTCCTCCATTTTCGACAAATGCTTTCTGGATCGGATTAAGGGTACCGTCCGATGAAGCCAGACCTTCGATGGTTGTAACCTCCCTCCCATCGGTTTCAGCCGCCAGATAAAGGCATGAATTCACGGCCATTCCGTCGACGATCACCGTACATGCACCACATTCGCCGCTTCCGCACCCTTCCTTGGTTCCCAGCAACCCCAGCTCTTCCCTGAGCAGGTGGAGCAATGTCCAGTGATCCTGAATCTTGATGCGGATCCTGCTCCCGTTTAAACCGAATGAAACGGTTCTTTCCATTATCCATCCTCCTGAAAAGGTCAGTACTGAATTTCAACCCCTTCCCTGGTCCTTGATCCGCTCCATGCATTTCAATCCCATCCGTTTGACCAGGATACCTACCATCTCTCTCCGGTACCAGGCCACACCCCGGATACTGTCCCGGACTCTTGATTCCCGGGCGGCGATATTTCCGGCTTCGGTCAGCACCTCTTCGTTGACCGGTTTTCCTTTTAAAAAGCGTTCGGCTTCAAACGCTCTCATGGGGGTCGGGGCAGCCACTCCCAGGGCGATCCTGGCTTTGATGCACGTCTTCATCTCTTCATCCATCGAAATCAGAACACCGGCACCCAGCAGGGGAAGTTCCATGGCTTCCCGTCTCCCGAATTTGATATAAGCGCTCCCGGTTCTTGGAAGGAGCGGAGGGATGACGATTTCATTCAATATTTCGCTCCCTTCCAGATCGCATTGTCCGGGTCCCAGGAAAAACCGGAGCAGCTCCATCGATCTTTCCCCCTTGGGTCCATGGATATTGACCTTGGCGTCAAGAGCGATCAACGGGATGGCGCCGTCAGCAGAAGGGACGGCATTCACCAGATTCCCTCCGATAGTGGCAATATTCCGAATCTGTACGGAACCGATATTCTTCACTGCGTCGTGAAGCACCGGATAATGACGGATAACCACCGGAGAAGTTTCAATCATCCGATGGGTGACGAACGCGCTGATCATTAATTCTCCGGTTTCCCTGTTAAAAAGCGGACGATCCGGGCGAAGGATGTGTTTCAGGGAAATCAGATAATCCGGGGAAATCTTCTTCTCCTTTATTTTAATCAGGATATCTGTTCCTCCGGCAATGTATCTGGCTCTCTCTCCATGCGACTCATGCAGAGAGACGGCCTGATCCAGGGAGCTTGGCGTCACATAAGTAAATCGCCTCATGGGAACCTCATTTCAAAAAGTTAAAGGATATGAACCCAATCCGTTCACTGCGGCCGTTCATCATAAATGCGTTTTGATTTTCTTTCCGATCTGGGCAGTGTGCCATATTTCACGGTTTCAATCTTTGCACTGATCAATATCTTCTGCTTGACTCTTTCTGCGATTTTTGTCGAGATATCCTTCATGGATCCCGTATCGGTTTCGGGCCGGATCTCAATCTTTAAAATCATATGATCCTTTCCATCCTCGCCCCGCTTCAGAATCATCTGATATTCGCTGCTGATCTCGGGAATCTCCGAGAGGATCTGATCGATCTGACCCGGATAGATATTGACTCCCCTGAAGATGACCATGTCGTCCGAGCGCCCCAGCATCCGGTCATGCAGCGGCAGGATATTCCCGCAGGAACACGGGTGGTCGATGCGGCGGGTCAGGTCCCGGGTGCGGTATCGGATAAGCGGGGCTGCTTCCTTGCAGATCGTCGTCACCACCATCTCTCCGATCTCTCCGTCGGCAACCGGAGTCAGGGTCTCAGGATCAAGGATTTCCATGATAAAATAGTCTGCCCAATAGTGAATTCCTTCATGTTTGGGACAATCGATCCCGGTTCCCGGTCCGTACAGCTCGGTCATTCCGGTGATATCGAACATGTCTTCAAGTCCGAGGAGTTCTCTGATCCGGCGCCTCATGGCATCTCCGGACCGTTCGGATCCATAAATCATTTTTTTTAATGCGATTTTATCTTTTAATTTCCGCCGCGAGATTTCCTCCGCCATCAGCAATCCCATAGAGGCGGTACAGCAGAGAACCGTGGATTGAAGATCTTCAAGAAACTGGCA
>JBFMEI010000406.1:0-2197 GCA_040753295.1 Thermodesulfobacteriota bacterium
TCCTCAGATCCCGGCTGATTCATGAGATACGGCGATTTTTCCGAGACTGGGACTACCTGGAGATCGAGACCCCGATCCGCACCCCGACACAAGCCCCTGAAGTCCATATCGATGCCCAGGAATCGGGAAAATGGCTCCTTCAGACATCCCCGGAATTATGCATGAAACGACTCATCGCGGCAGGATATCCTCGTATCTTTCAAATCTGTAAATGCTTCAGAAAAGGAGAGCGGGGGAATCGAAATCTTCCGGAATTCACCATGCTGGAATGGTATCACCAGGGCCAGACCCTGTTTGACTTAATGAAACAATGTGAGGATTTGATTCGATGGATATCGAGGGGTTTGGGAAAAGGAGATACCCTCCCTTATCAGGGGAAAACCATTTATCTTGAAACACCCTGGCCAAGACAAACCGTTTCGCAAATATTTTTCAGATATGGTTCGATCTCCCTTAAAGATGCCCTTGCATTAAACCGATTTGATGAAATCATGGGGATTCATATTGAACCCGAGCTGGGATGGGAGACTCCGATTTTCCTTTACAATTATCCGGCATCTTTGGGATCTCTTGCCAGGATCAACCCTGAAAATCCTGATTCTGCACTTCGCTTTGAACTTTATGCAGGCGGTCTTGAACTGTGCAATGCCTTTACCGAGCTCACCGACCCGAAAGAGCAAAAAATCCGATTTGAAAAAGAGATGAAATCGAGATCCGGCATGGGAAAATCCGCTTATTCCATGCCTCACAAATTTCTGGAAGCACTCGAGTTCATGCCTGAAACCGCCGGGTGTGCCATGGGGGTTGACCGGCTCGTCATGCTCTTTGCCGATACGTCCACCATCGATCCGGTGGTTGCATTTCCTCCGGAAACCCTTTGATTGAATGATACACAACTCATTGATTAAATAAAGAATAAATACTTTCTGCATGAAGCCGTCACCCTCTTGATATTGACAGCGGCTCCAGGAAAAGATAATAACGCTATCAAACAATATAGAAACCGGCGAGAGACCCGGTATTGTCCATGTCTGTGATTACGGCATCTGCGTCTCAAATGCTGCCATGAGGAATTCCTATGAAAAAAGCTAGCGTCATGATTGTGGAAGATGACCGGGTTCTAATTGAGTATCTAAAGGACACCCTTGAGGAATCCGGTTTCAAAATCGGCCGGGTCGTTCAATCCGGTGAGGAAGCCGTAACATCAATGGATGTCAAGATACCGGACTTAATCCTGATGGATATCCTTCTGGAAGGAAAGATGAACGGCCTGGATGCGGCTAAAGCCATTCGACAGCATCATGATATTCCCATTGTTTTTTTAACATCCCATGAAAATAATGAAATGATTCAGCAGGCAAAATCAGCAGGTGCCTATGGGTATCTGCTGAAACCTTTTGATCATCGCTTGTTGCGGGTCACGGTTGAAATGGCGCTCTCCAGGCATCACATGGAGCAGCAGCTTAAAGAAAATGAAGAACGGTATCGAAGCATCATCGAAGAGCTGGAAGAAGGATATTACGAGTCGGACATCGCCGGAAATATCACTTTTGCAAATGATGCCATGAGCCGGATCATCGGAATTCCTAAAACCGAATTGATCGGTATGAACAACCGGGATTTCATGGACCCGGAGACGGCTAAGACTGCGTATCGGATATACAATGAAGTATTCTCAAGCGGGACCCCGGTTAAAGAATTTTTTTATGAAGCTAAAAGCAGAGACGGAAGAAGCCGGGACCTGGATCTCTTTATCACCCTGAAAAAAAATAAGGGGGGAACCCCGACAGGATTCAAAGGAATTGTCAGAGACATCACTGAAAGACGGCGAACGGAAATTCAGCTCGTCAAAACCAGAAATTTTCTTCAAAACATACTCAACAGCTCCATCGACGGCATTACGACTACCGACATGAAAGGACGCGTGGTCTACGCCACCCCCAAACTATTGGAAATGCTCGGATATGAACAGAAGTCAATGATTGGAAAAAGAGTCTCGACCTTTTATAAAAACGGAAAAGAAGACGCCCGGCAGATCATGCGGCAGTTAATGGAAAAAGGGGAAATCAAAATCCGTGAAATGCAGTTTTTAAGAAGCGATGGAGAGCCCATCGACGTGATCCTTTCAGCAAGCCTTCTTAAGGATGAAAGCGGAAAAACTGTGGGAACTCTCGGCATTTTCAAAGATATTACGGAT
>JBFMEI010000407.1:0-2195 GCA_040753295.1 Thermodesulfobacteriota bacterium
GAATGACCCCCCTGATTTCAATGATGGCGACTTTTTCGTCGCCCCAGAGGCTTTCTTCCCGGATGGATAGAAAGGATAGTACCCAGAGGCTGGCAATAAAAAGACCGAGCAGGACCCCAAAAACCATCATCCCCAATAATACAGGGTGTTTTTTCATCCCCGCGTTACCGCTCCCTGAGGTTGTTGTTTTCGCGCGCTCTTCTCTCCAGGCCTTCTTTCAACATCCGGCCGAAATCGGAAGTATCATCATCATAGGCGGTCGCCGCTTCTTTCCGCGATGAAGAAGATTGATAACGATCGATATCTTTGATGCTAAGGCCGATCTTGTGCTTCTTCGGGTCGACATTGATGACCACGGTTTGAATCTCGTCCCCGACCTTGGCAACTTCCGAGGCCTTTTCCACCCGCTGATGGCTGAGTTCGGAGATATGCACCAATCCTTCGATCCCCGGTTCGATCTCCACGAAGGCGCCGAACTTGGTGACATTCGTTACCTTTCCTTTGACCAACTGGCCCACCTTGAACCGGTGATGCACTTCATCCCAGGGGTTTTTCTGAATTTGCTTGATCCCCAGAGAAAAGCGCTGGTTTTCTTTGTCGATATTCAGGACGATGGCCTGAACCTCCTGGCCTTTCTTGAAAGCTTCCGAAGGATGTTTCAACCGCTGGATCCAGGAGATGTCCGAGATATGCACCAGCCCGTCGATCCCTTCGTCGATCCCGATGAAAATTCCGAAATCGGTTATGTTTTTTATCCTCCCCTGGATTTTTGTGCCCACCGGATAACGTTCGGCAATCGTATCCCAGGGATTGGGGGAGGTCTGTTTTAATCCAAGGGAGATCCGCTTCTGGCCCTGGTCAACATCCAGCACCATGACTTCAACTTCATCCCCCACCGATAAAATTTTCGAAGGATGCTTGATCCGCTTCGTCCAGGACATTTCTGAAACATGGACCAGGCCCTCTACCCCGTCGCGGAGCTGAACGAAAGCCCCATAATCCGTGATGGAGGTAACCTTCCCTTTTAGCTTCGCCCCTACGGGAAACTGCGCGGCGAGATTATCCCAGGGGTCGGGCTGGGTCTGTTTCAATCCCAGGGAAACACGGTTGTTATCGCGGTCAAACTGTAAAACCTTGACTTTGATCTTCGCTCCAACCGTGAGAACATCCGATGGATGATTGATTCTCCCCCAGGAAATATCGGTAATATGCATTAAACCGTCGATTCCCCCCAAGTCGACGAAAGCGCCGTAATCCGTTACGTTCTTGACCACCCCTTCGACAATCTGCCCTTCTTGCAGGGTTTCCAGAGTCTTGTGCCTCAAAGACTCCCGTTCCTTTTCCAGGAGAATGCGCCGGGATAGGACAACGTTTCCGCGCCGCCGGTTGAGCTTAATAATCTTGAATTTTAAAGTGCTCCCGATGAGCTTTTCTAAGTTGCGAATGGGGCGGATATCAACCTGCGACCCGGGCAAAAAAGCCATGACTCCGATATCGACGCTGAGCCCCCCCTTAATCCGGGAGACGATTTTGCCTTCGATGACTTGATCCTCGTTCCAGACCCGGCTGATTTCTTCCCAGAATTTAAACCGGTCGGCCTTTTCCTTGGACAGGGTCACCATCCCGATTTCGGATTCCTTACGTTCGATGTAGACATCGATGGAATCGCCGATGGACACCACCGGACTGCCGTCCTTGGAGAGAAATTCGCGCAAGGCGACCTGCCCTTCGGATTTGAATCCGATGTCTACCGTTACGAATTCCGGGCCGATGTGGATCACCCGTCCATGGACAACTTCCCCTTCCTGGACTTCCTGCAGGCTTTCCTCATAGAGAGCCTGGAAGCTCTCTACTTCCTCGGTTTTCAAACGATTTTCGCCTTGCTCTTCGATTCCCTCGGTCGGGGGACTATCCCCCATTCTCTCGGCAATAATTTCTTCCTCATTTACTGACATGCAATAACCCCCTCCTCACTCTTTTTCCGTATAAATAATGACAGAAAATTATATCATATAAAAAATAAAGTACAACGATTTTTTCATTCCTTCTAAAATCCTTCAGCCGCGAACACGAGTGGATAAGGAAGAATTTCTTATTAGACTGGCAAAGATTCTGTTTTGGCCGGGGGGCCAGGCCGGTACGCGCCGGAATCATCGGCCGGGATATCTCTGTTATTGGTATGCTCACTGAACCTC
>JBFMEI010000408.1:0-2186 GCA_040753295.1 Thermodesulfobacteriota bacterium
GGATCCAGCGATCCCAACGGCCGGGTCGACCTGATTTCAGCAGTGACGGTCCCGATCAGCTCGGTCTGCCCCTGTTCAAAGGAGATCAGTGATATGGGGGCTCACAATCAGCGTGGAGAGGTCCAGCTCGCCACAAGATTCAAAAAGTTCATCTGGCTTGAGGACATGATCGAGCTGGTTGAGGGCTGTTCTTCATGCGATGTCTATTCGGTGTTAAAACGGGTCGATGAAAAAGAGGTGACCGAGAGGGGGTTTTCAAACGCAAAATTTGTAGAAGATATCGTTCGGGATATTGCAAAAAAACTCCTGGAAGACTCCAACATCACCTGGTTTTCCGTGAGTGCGGAGAACTTCGAATCCATCCACAATCACAGCGCTTATGCCCATATTACAAGCAGTAAGGAAGGGGTGCGCGATTCGACTACCGGAGAAAAGCACGGATCTTCTTCATGACCGCGTCCGCCCGATTTCCGGGGGTATTAAGAAGAATTACAAAGGTATAAAGGCTGGAGTGCGGATCTTCTCCATATCCGGCCAGAGCGCTTACCCCTCCTAACGTTCCGGTTTTGAAGGATTCCCCATTTTTTGTCGTCATCAGTAACCGGTGAGGTTTGAATCGGGCTAAAACCCGGCTCATATCCTTTGCCGAGATTCGATTCTTTCTGGAAATTCCGGACCCCTCTGCAACGACGATCTTCTCTGTGTTCAATTCATGCTTGATGAACTCCTGCGAGGCCCGAATTCCTTTTTCAATATTTCCCGGAGGGCCGTAAACCCGGGCTCCAACAGTGATGAAGAGTTGATTTGCCACAAAGTTATTGGAGTATTTGAGGAGTTCGGAAATGACATCATGCAGGCTGAAAGGGGATATGAATCTGAAGATCATCCGATCTTTTGACTCATCGATGCGTCCCGGTCCAATGCGATGGCCTGTTTTCACTCCTTTTTCATTCAGGAAATATCGAAGAAGATGCCCGAAGTATAGAGTCATTTCATCCTGGCGGTTTGAAAGGAGAATCCTTCCCTCTTTCAGGTCGGACCGGGCAATCCGGTTTTTTACAAAAGGAAGCAGCGGGGTTTGAGGTTCTGCACTGACATAACCGTCTTTTTCTTTTTTAAAATTCACCGTATTGAAATTGGCGCACAGAGCACCGTTGGGAGCATCATACGGCTCAAAGGAGGGGAAGACGCCGGGAATTTCGATGGGTTTTGAAAAGAAACCGTCATCAAGGAGTATGGAATTGACCGTTGAGATTCTGGTGCTCAGTTCGGATGCGATTCCGGAAATGACTTCAGAAACCAGGAAGGGGTCTCCATATCCTTTGATTTTGAGATTCTTCTCACGGTCAAGGTAAAATTCGGTGACAAACCGATGCGCTTCCCCCAGATAATGAAGTGCCACAAGGCTGGTCAGTATTTTCAAAGTGGAAGCGGGAATCAACGGATCATCACTGTTTTTGGAAAGGATGATCTTTCCGTTCGGATCGACCACCAGAAGGGCGTCCTGATCCCCCAGCATCTCATAGGGAAATTTTCCGGACGATAGGGCAGGAGAGGGATCGATGGAGAAGAAAGTGCAGAAAAAGAATATCAGTAAATGCGGTGTATGCCTCATCTTACCGGACATTAAAGGCTTTCCAGCATCAAGGTGACCGGACCGTCGTTGATCAGGGCTACATCCATTTTGGCCTGGAATCGGCCGGTCTGTACCGGGACCCCCTTGGTTTGAATCTTATAGACAAAACGGTCGTATAATGCTTTGGCATGTTCCGGTCTTGCGGCATCAATAAATGAAGGACGGCGTCCTTTCCTGCAGTCACCAAGAAGGGTAAATTGGGAGACCACCATCATCTCTCCCCGGGTTTCAATCAGGGATCGGTTCATCTTTCCGTGGGTATCTTCAAATATTCTCAATTCCGATATTTTTTCCGCAAGATAGTCGGCATCGGTTTCATCGTCTGAGACCGATACACCCAGGAGCACCAGCAATCCGTCTCCGATACGGGAGATGGATTCGCCTTCAACAAGGATGGAACAGGTTTTGACGCGTTGTACCAGCGCTTTCACGGCAGACCAGCCTTAAAAGGATTTCCGCAGCATTCCGGCAGCCACAAGGTAAAGCAGGCCGGAAGATGAATTCAATCCCAGGACCTGTCGGGCTTCATCATCATAAAACGCACCGATTC
>JBFMEI010000409.1:0-2175 GCA_040753295.1 Thermodesulfobacteriota bacterium
TTTCCATTTTGGTATTATTGGTGTTGTACTAATTCGACTCCGAATCCTTATGTGTTATATTTCAACCCCGTTTCTCATAAATTTTCATGCAAGATTCAGGTCTTAGTTTTTCCGGACATTGCCTTAGAAAAAAATGGTCCGTCATCCCGGCGATAAAATCCCGGACAATCTCTTCCTTCCGGTGGGAAAGGGTGTATTCGGGCGACATGTCTTCCAGAAACTGGGAGTAGACCGCAGATGAACGGTTTTCCTTTTCCAGATCCTCCATGTACCGTTCAAAGAGCAGCCGGAAGAGTTTCCCGATCGCGACGGTATGGGTCTTAATCACCGGATTCATGTAAATCCGCTCAAAATTAAACTCCCTGAGTTCCTTCAATACCCGGGCAATATCCGGGCTGAAGGATATCCACTCCTGTTCATAGGAATTTGAAATCAGATCCGTAACCAGGGAATAGACGATATCGCCGTTTGAAGTCCCCAGCCGGCCGGCGCAGGGTTTCGGAATATCGGAACGCCGGATCAGCTTGAGCCGGATAGCGTCTTCAATATCCCTCCCGATATACCCGATCGTGTCTGCCATGCGGACCACACACCCTTCCGGGGTCATGGGAATTAAGGGACAGGCAGGATCATTCTTTTTATCGATAATATTTTTTTGCAATGTTTCAAAAGTCTTAAGCCTGTCCGGCGTCAGTCGTTGCTCATGGATCTCTCCATCATGGGAAAGGATCCCATCCAGAGTCTGGAGCGTCAGATTCCACCCTTTTCCCTTCTGTTCGACCCGATCCAGAAACTGGACGCTCTGCACGTTATGGAGAAAATGTCCGATTTTATATTCCCGGCAGATTTCAGATAAGAAGGATTCGCCGTCATGTCCAAAAGGCGCATGTCCGATATCATGCCCCAGAGCAATCGCCTCGATGAGATCTTCATTCTGCCCCAGAAAACGGCCGATGGTCCTCGCGATTTTGGAAACGAGCTGCACGTGCAGCACCCGGTGGGTGATATGATCATTCTGGATCAGATAAAAGACCTGGGTCTTGTCGATGTAACGCATATAGGCCCGGGAGTGGAGAATCCGGTCCACGTCGACTGAAAAAGCCTGACGATACCCTTTTTCAAGCCTCTCCTCGCTGATTCGACGTCGTCCCTCCTCGCTTCGGGTGGCTGAAGAAGATAGAATCCGGGCTTCCCGGCCATCCAGCATTTTCCGGACTTCATCCAGTCGCCTGTTTTGCTTTATCGACATCATCCTTCTCCATCTCCCTGCAGCGACAGGATCCCTCAATACAACAAAGAGATTGGGTATTACCTGATGAATCCTGCACCGGGTTTTAACACAAATGCATCCGGATCTACAGCCGGATTCACCCAGACCTCTCCTGCGTCAATCTCCAGGACGAGTCCCTCTCGATCCCGGATGGAAATGAAATAGGGAAGGAAAAATCCTTTGATTTCCTGAAACCGGTCCCACTCCACCCGATATTCCATGATCCCTTCAGAATCGATGGATTCGAATTTCAGGATATCTTTTTTCTCTTTATCCAAAAAAAACTTCTTCGATCCGCTATTCCATGGGGTTTTTGTCTCCATCACATATCCGTTTTCCTCGCGATGGATCAAAACGCGCCCGGAAGGATTTTGCAGTGGAATGCGGCCGCAAAGAACTGAAATCAGTTCCCTGGTGGATATCGGTACGGAAAGAAACTGCTTCAATGAAGTATTGCTTTTCCCCTGATGGAACCGGTCATCCGGATAGGAAAGCAGATAAAGAGATACGCCGTCGTCTGAAAAACTGACCAGAGGATGCCCGGAAGGAGCCATGGCCGCCATCCGAAGCTTATCCGGGATCACCCCGATCCAGGCCACGCGGGCTTTTCGAAGAACTCCGTTTTCCAGGTACCTGACGGTTGCGATCCCTTTAAAAGATTCAAGCCCATTATTTTTCGCCTCAAAGCCGGATAGAAGGGATCTTGCCTCCATCTCCACCGGATCCTGGGATTTTACCCCCGGCATGCTGCATCCGACAGCTAACATCGCTGCCAGGATAACCCCAATCCAATGCATGGTATAGTGGTCTTTCTGGTCTATCTGGTCTATCTGGTCTGTCTGGTCTCGTGATTCGTGACTCGTGACTCGTTTATTTCCTCAACTCCCTGATCTTCTTCTCGATCG
>JBFMEI010000410.1:0-2166 GCA_040753295.1 Thermodesulfobacteriota bacterium
ATCAAGTTTTCAACTCCGGTGACCCGGACTTTTCTCCCTTCCCGGATGGGATACTTGGAAACCGCATTCCATAATTCTCCGTGTACAAAGACTTTCCCTTCAGGGTCCATCTGTTTTTTGACGACGCCGATCTCTCCGATAAGCCCCTTGCTTCCGGTTCTGGGTTTTGAGACCTGGGCTCTGAAAACCACTCCGGCCACAGTAACGAAAAATCCGCAAACCACGAAAAGGGTCGGAAGGAGCACCTGCCAGGAGATACGCAATTCAGGCGCATCCGATTCAAAAAGCATGAGAGATCCCAGAAGCATGGATAAGATGCCTGCAATGCTGAGAAGGCCGAAGCTTGCGATCTTCATTTCAAGAATGAAAAAGAGAATGGAGAGCAAGATCAGGAGGACACCGGCATAGTTGACCGGAAGCGCCTGAAAGGCGAAGAATGCCAGAATAATACAGATCCCGCCCACGACTCCGGGAAATATGGTCCCTGGATGAGAAAGCTCAAAATAGAGTCCGGCAAGGCCGATCATCATCAAAATATATGCAATATTGGGATTGCTGATGGTCTTCAGGATCTTGGTCCGAAGCGTTTCCTTGAGCACCACCTTCTGATGGGGAGAAAGCCGCAGCCGCTTTTTCTCCTTGATTTCCCATCCGTCCAGTTTCCGGATCAGATCCTCCGTATCTGTTGCAACGAGATCGATGATTTTTTCCTTTAACGCTTCATACTCGGTTACCGAAACCGACTCCCGCACCGCCTTTTCCGCCCATTCCGCATTTCGATTCCGCTTCCTGGCAATCCCTTTCACATACGCCACCATGTCGTTGGTGACTTTCTCGGACATGGTTTTCTCGATATCTTTTCCTCCGGCGCTCACCGGATGGGCGGCTCCGATATTGGTTCCCGGCGCCATGGCCGCAACATCCGCCGCCATGGTGATCATGACCCCGGCTGAGGCCGCCCTGGCGCCGCTGGGAGCCACATAGACCACCACCGGCACTTTGCTTTCATAAATCCCCATGACAATGTCGCGCATGGAATCCGCCAGACCGCCCGGCGTATTCAGCTCAATGATGATACACTCGGCATTTTCAGAAGCCCCTTTTTTAATTCCCGAGACGATAAAACTTGCCGTTGCAGGGGTGATGGCATCAGAGACCCGGATGATGTAGATATCACCGGTTTTAGCCCACAGGACGCTTGGAACCAGAAGAAACAAAAGAACGCTTATCCGGATGAAACCGTTATGAACCCGGTGCATGATCGTTTTCCTGCATCTCTGAAATCAATCGTTTCATGTCTTCCCAGACCTCTTTTTTTTTATCCGGGTTGCGAAGGAGATAGGCCGGGTGATAGGTCGGGATGATCCGCATTCCATCAATCTCATGAAAGCGCCCCCGCAGCCGGCTGATGGGTGTCTCGACCTTCAGAAGCGTCTGCGATGCCACCGCACCCAGTGCACAGATGTGAGACGGTCCGATGGATCGAATCTGCCGCCACAGAAAAGGAAGACACTCGGCAATTTCATCCGGAAGAGGGGCCCGGTTTTCAGGAGGCCTGCATTTCACCACATTGCATACGTAGACCCCGTCCCGGGACATCCCCATGGCCTGGATGATTTTGGTTAAAAGCTGTCCCGCAGCTCCCACAAACGGCTTCCCCTGCATATCCTCTTCATACCCCGGCCCTTCTCCGATGAAAATCAGCCTGGCAGTGGAAGGGCCTGTTCCAAAAACAATCCGGCTTCGAGTTTTCGACAGCCGGCATCGCCGGCACTCTCCAAGATCCGACTCGATATCTCCAAGCGTTTCATGGAGCGGTGTATAGAGGCGGTTGATGCTATTTTCCGAGCAGTCGAATCCCGTAGACCCCAGATGGGATAGAAATCGAAGAGACCTCTCAATCTGGGTAAAGGTTTCATCCAAATGCATTTTCCAGGTAGGTTTCATGGGTCCGATCGGATCACTCTGAACGATTCAGATGGCGCCCATCCTGACGATTCGATCCAGCAGGAGGTGCGCCAGAAGTGACTTCTCCATGGCGGGAAGGGGTTCCCGCGTCCCGTCTTTGAAATAGAGCACCACCCGGTTGGTATCGGATTCAAATCCTGAATCTTTCGGGCCGATCTGGTTGGCGGCAATCATGTCCAGATTTTTACCGATTAATTT